>CAYJOX010000321.1:0-1528 GCA_964371915.1 uncultured Oscillospiraceae bacterium | reverse complement strand
GGTAACTCTTCGCCATGCCGGTTAGCCCGACAAGATCCAGCACATAGGGAACACGCTTTTTAATTAAACGATTAGGTATGTTTGTAACACGCATTGCAAACGCAACGTTATCATAGGCGGTAAGTGTAGGTATAAGCCTAAAATCCTGAAATACCACGCCCATGCTACGGCGTAAAAAAGGAATGTCTTTTTGTCTTATCTTAGAAACATCAAAGCCGTTTATCTCAATTTTTCCCTCGGTTGCACGCTCCTCGGCTAGCATTAGCTTTAAAAATGTGCTTTTGCCGGCTCCGGAATGTCCAAGTACAAATACGAACTCGCCCTTATTAATATCTATATTTACATTTCGCAACGCCTCAATATTACCATTGTAAACCTTGCGGACGTTTTTAAAATGGATCATCTATTTTCCTTTCAAAACAGGGGCATTTTATCCAAGAATAAAAGCTACGGTTACTGCTCCTGTGTAACGGATAGGTATTTTTTAACCATCAATGCAACCTTAAACAGGATAGCGTCATCAAACTCACGTAGGTCAAGGCCGGTAAGCTTTTTTATCTTTTCAAGACGATATACGAGGGTGTTACGGTGAACAAACAGCCCACGGCTTGTCTCACTTACGTTTAGGTTATTCTCAAAGAAACGCTGTATGGTGAACAGTGTCTCGGAGTCGAGGCTCTCAACGTTGCCAATGCGGAATACTTCACGTAAGAACATTTCGCAAAGTGTTGTAGGTAGCTGGTAGATAAGCCGTGCAATACCCATGTGAGAGTAGTTTATAATATTGCGCTCCTTATCAAATATGCGGCCGATTTCGAGAGCCATGCGTGCCTCTTTAAAGCTCGTTGCAAGCTCTTTTACGCCGGTAACAGGTATTCCTATACCTACCGTTGCCTTTATATAGTGTACACCGGATAGTGTATCGATAATTGATCCTGCGAGCTTATCTATATCGCTGGATTCTATATTCTTTTTTATCTCTTTTACAAGTACGGTATCCTGCTCAGATATGCTAAATACAAAATCTTTCTGCTTTTCCGGGAATAGTGTGTTAATCGCATCAAAAGCAAAACCATCGTTGTTGCTGTTTGTACGGATAAGCAGAACTACCCTCGGAACCTCACCTATAAAATGAAGTTCTCTTGCCTTTGCAAATATGTCGCCGGGCAAAATATTGTCGGTAACAACATTTTTAATAAAGCTCGCCTTATCATGCCTATCGTTATGATAGTGGCTTATACTCTCAAGTGCTACCGCAATTACACCGATAACCTGAGTTGCGGTTTGGTCAACCCCCTCTATATAAAGGATATGGTCACCACTGCGAAACACATCAAAGTAGAGAAAGGTCTTGTCTCCGGCAACCGATAACCTCTCCTCCGATTCATGTGCAACCCTTGTACCGATATTCTCTGCCGCGGTACAGGCTATTACCATGCCGGTATCGTCAATAACCCCAACCTCACGGTTTAGCCCCTCGCTCATCTGGGAGAGCACACTTTGAAATAATTTATTAGCCATATAACAT
>CAYJOX010000320.1:0-1538 GCA_964371915.1 uncultured Oscillospiraceae bacterium | reverse complement strand
CGAAGCTCAGTATGAAAGACTTTGTAAAGGCGAGTTTCCCATTCTATGTGTGTGTATTCGTCGTACTGATGTTAATTACCTACATACCTGATCTAACCTTGATACTACCGAGGATATTTAGTTAACTGCAATAAAATAACTGTACTTTTAGGTTAGCTATAAGCTGTAGGTAAACATATACACAACCGATGTAAATATTATATATACAGTAACATAACAGGGGGTACAGCTATGCAGGAAAAACAGGTAAAGAAAAATCAATCTATAGAAAGAATTTTTTCTATAATAGAAGTAATGGCTGAAAACGGCGGCGATATGAAGTTGCAGGATATAGCAGCAAAAACTAAACTGCCGCCGGGCACAGCCCTAAGGTTACTTTATACCTTAATGACCCTTGGGTACGCAACCCAAAACGAAAGCACCCAACAGTACAGCTTAACACTAAAGTTTACCTATATAGGTAGACAGGTTGAATCTAAATTTGATTTAAGGCATGTAGTTAAACCCTATCTTGAGGAGATATCGAAGATAACAGGGGAGGCGAGTTGCCTGTCGATAGAAGATAATAACGAACTGTTGTACATAGACAGTGTGGATGGAGAGGATAGCCTTCTAAAGGTAACACAAAAGATTGGAAAAAAGGCCCCACTCTACTGCACCGCCGCCGGAAAGTTATACCTTACCGAAAAAACAGATGATGAGTTTGAGCGGCTATGTCCGGCCGAAAGCCTTATAAAGCTTACCGAGCATACAATAGTAAATAAAAAAGAACTCATAAACTGTGTACAGCAGGCAAAGAAAAATGATTTTGCGGTAGATGATGAGGAATGTGAGTTAGGTGTAAGGTGTGTTGCCGTTCCGCTTAGAAAATTCAACTCGGAAATTGTTGCAACAATCAGTGTAACCGGCCCGATATTCCGTATGAAACCGGAAAAGATAGAGACAATAAAAACGGTACTGTTGCAGGAAAGAGACAAGATGGAGCATGTGTTTTCACGCACAAAAAAATCTTAGTGCTTTTTTGCAATAGTGGAATTATAAAAATAAGGAGATAAAATGAAAGTAGCAGAAGCGATAGTTCAAATTTTAGAAAAAGAAGGCATTACCGATGCGTTCGGTATACCCGGTGCAGGTATTAACCCAGTTTATAAGCATCTACAGGATGCAAAGATTGCTCACTACTGCATGAGGCATGAGGAAGCTTGTGTTCACGCCGCAGACGGTTACTACAGGGCAGGCCATAAGATTGCAATCGCAATATGTACATCCGGCCCCGGTGCAACAAACTTTGTTACAGGACTTTATACAGCATTCATCGATTCTATACCTCTATTAGCTATCACAGGGCAGGCAAACAGCGCTGTGTTAGAGAAGGAGGCTTTTCAGTGTGTAAACATGGTAGAAATTGCCAAGACAGTTGCAAAAAAATGCTACTGTGTTCTTGAGCCTGCTAAGGTTCCGGAGATAATGAAGGAAGCTTTCTACCTGATGAGAGCCGGACGCCCGGGCCCTGTACTTTTAGACCTTCCGCTTGATAT
>CAYJOX010000319.1:0-1585 GCA_964371915.1 uncultured Oscillospiraceae bacterium | reverse complement strand
CAAGTAGTGCGGCCTCGTTTACAAGGTTTTCAAGGTCGGCACCGGTAAAACCTGGTGTACCCTTTGCAATAACAGATAACTCTACATCCGGTGCAAGCGGTTTTTTGCGAGTATGAACCTGCAATATCTCGGTACGACCTTTAATATCCGGTAGGCCGACATATACCTGACGGTCGAAACGTCCGGGGCGAAGTAGTGCCTTATCAAGAATATCTGCCCGGTTAGTTGCAGCAATAATTATTACTCCATCATTAACACCAAAACCGTCCATCTCAACAAGTAGTTGGTTTAAAGTTTGCTCTCTTTCATCATGGCCACCGCCAAGGCCAGCGCCACGTTGACGGCCAACGGCATCTATCTCATCAATAAATACAATCGCAGGTGAATTTTTCTTTGCCTTATCAAATAGGTCACGAACACGAGATGCACCTACACCAACATACATCTCGACAAAATCTGAACCTGATATTGAGAAGAAAGGCACCCCAGCCTCACCGGCACATGCTCTTGCGAGTAGTGTTTTACCGGTACCGGGAGGGCCTACAAATAATACACCCCTCGGTATTCTTGCACCAAGTTCATTATATTTTTTTGGGTTTTTAAGGAACTCGACAATCTCGGTGAGTTCTTCTTTTTCCTCGTCGGCACCGGCAACATCGTCGAAGGTGTTTTTACGCCCTTCCTCGCCATTGCTTTTAACCTTTGCCTTGCCTACACTCATTGCGCCTCGTGCACCGGATTGGCTATATATCATAAAATACCAGATAGCACCAAGACCTAATAACATAAACAATGTAGGTAACAGGCTAAACCACCAAGGTGTCTCGGAGGCCGGAAGATAATCGTAATACTCTACAGGATCATCACTGTCAATCGATGCCTGAAGATGTGGTTCGATATTTTCTACAAATAGGCTTACATTTGGAACCGTATAGCTTTCCGGTTCTTCATTGGTAGAGCCACGTAAGTTATATTCAAGTACCCCGGAGCCTATATCCAGTGTCCATGATTCGATCTCGTTATCTGCAAATAGTTTTATAATCTCACTATATTTTACAGATTCGGTTTCCTGTGGAGTGCGTAGGAATACCGCTAACATTATGGCGGTAGCAATTACTAATACATAAATTATAATTGAACTGCTGTTTTTATTTCTTTTAACCAAAATTTGTCCTCACTTTATTCGTAAATATCTGGGCTTAATATGCCGATATAAGGCAGGTTGCGATAGCTTTCGTCGTAATCAAGCCCATATCCAACAACAAACTCGTCCGGCACCTCGAAACCGATGTAGTCAGCCTTAATATTAACCTTGCGCCGACATGGTTTATCAAGAAGTGTACATATCTTAATAGATGAAGGTTTCCTTGCCTCGAGCATAGTTGTAAGATGTAACAGCGTCTGCCCACTATCAAGAATGTCCTCTATTATAAGTATATCCTTCCCTTCTAAAGATATATCAATATCTTTAACAATTTTAATATTTCCGGGGCTTCTCGTTCCGCTTCCGTATGAAGATATTACCATAAAATCCATCTCGATAGGAACATCAATATACCTGATAATATCTGCAAGAAAAACAACA
>CAYJOX010000318.1:258-1597 GCA_964371915.1 uncultured Oscillospiraceae bacterium | reverse complement strand
TTATATACCGTTGTTATCTGGCTGTTAGGTAACCCGATAGCAGGGTGGACAACAACAATGGCGCTACTGTCTTTTGGCTTTTTCGGAATATTCCTTATTCTTACCTTTGTTGTAAAATATATGTCGCTTATACTAAACCTTGTGTTTAGCCGTAAAGAATACCTTGTTGAGAGCATAGAAAGGTTCACAAAGGATTAAATTATTTAAACATACCCTTTCTTGTAAGTATTAAAAAAACCAATATACTTACGGTACCGGCAATTGCAATCGGCATCCACCAAAAGTTGTCAAACGGAATACCACTCTCTATATTCATGCCATACAGGCTGCTTACCACGGTAGGTACCGCCGCCACGAGTGTTATAGAGGTTAAGGTTCTCATTGCATGGTTTAGGTTGTTTGATATAATTGAGGAGTAGGCATCCATCGTGCTGTTTAAAGTTCGTGTATAGGTTATACACATCTCCCTTGCCTGAATGGTCTCGATTATAACATCGTCCAAAATCTCTTCGTCTTCTTCATACATCTTAATAACTCTACCGCGTGAAATTTTGTTTAGCATCAACTCGATACTTTTAAGCGAGGTTGAAAAATAAACAAGTGATTTTTCAATACCGAGCAGGCTGATAATCTCCTTGTTTTTTAACGATTGGTGCAACTTTTTTTCGGTATAGCTACTCATCTTGTCAATCTCTTTAAGATAGGCAAGATATCTTTTTGAAACTTTATATAACAGCTGTAGTGTAAAACGGGTTTGCATTTTTGTCGAAACTGTTCTGTCCGCCCCCGATACAATTCCTGTTAAAAAACTATGCTCTTTTAAAGCAATGGTTACAATATATTTTTTTACAAAGATAATAGACATTGGTATGGTGGTGTAAGGCGCGGCACCGTCGCTGGGGTCGACGGATGTCGGAACATCAACAACAATCAAGGTCTGGTCATCCTCTATATCTATATGCGAAGCCTCTTCAGGGTCAATTGCAGACAGGATAAAATTTTCCTCAATGCCGATAACGTTAATAAGATAATTTACATCTTCGGTAGTAGGTGAGGTAACATTTATCCAACAGTTATCACTTAACTCGTATTGAAGACGGGTGATGTTGTTGTTGGTTTTATAAATTTCAACCATGTTTCCCTCCAAATTTAAGAAAAAGGACTTTATACTATGTATAGCTTTACTATTCATAGTATAAATGATTTATATGTGGCAAGTCAATGGCAATCATTGTAAAATCAAACCTCTACTGCAAATAGTTGTAATCCGAAAGTAGGGTAGGCTGTGACCTAATCTGTTCATAGGCTAAGAATATTTCGGCTACAAGTTCACCGCGCT
>CAYJOX010000318.1:0-248 GCA_964371915.1 uncultured Oscillospiraceae bacterium | reverse complement strand
CTCATACCCGTTTGAACCGTTTTCTACCACGGCCGCTATCGCAATTTCAGGTTTATCGGCAGGCCCAAATGCTATTATAGTAGCATCATAGTTGCCGTTTGTCGATTGCGGTGTGCCTGTTTTTGTGGCAACCTCAAAGGGTAAGGCAGAAAGGTAATCGGCCGCTTGAAATGTAGACGAGGCGGCAATCATTCCATTTTTAACATGATCATATGCAGGGCTGTCAAGCATGACTGTCGGTGTTTCCT
>CAYJOX010000317.1:1192-1602 GCA_964371915.1 uncultured Oscillospiraceae bacterium | reverse complement strand
TTATAGGCATACCTCTCGTCATGATGATGTCATGGCTAAAACCTATCGACCTGTTTGTAAGACCTATCTTTGATGTTATTCGCCCAATTCCGGGTCTTGCATGGATTCCTGTATTTATCACAATATTGGGAATCGGTGATGCTTCAAGAATCGCGGTGCTGTTTATCGCATCGCTTATCGGCAACATTCTTAACTCCTATGCCGGAATAAGGCAGACAAAAGCGGTTCATTTTTGGGTTGGTCAAACATTTGGCGCAAGTGATGCTCAGCTGTTCTTTAAGGTTGCGCTTCCTTCCTCCTTACCCATGGTAATGACAGGCTTGCGTATAACCATGGGTGCATGTTGGATGTGTATTGTTGCAGCTGAGATGCTTGCCGCTGATAAGGGCCTGGGCTACATGATACAGCAG
>CAYJOX010000317.1:0-1182 GCA_964371915.1 uncultured Oscillospiraceae bacterium | reverse complement strand
GTATGATTGTTATAGGATTAATTGGCACAATGCTATACTTTTTCTTAACAAAGCTAGAGAACTATGTAGTACGTGGGAGGAGAATGTGAGAAAATTTCATAGCACAAAGCCACTGGAGCGGTTTGTATGGGCAATTATCTCTATTACATGCCTTCTGTTTGCTTGGTATTTTGCCACAGTGGTTTCTGAGACGGGGCTATTCCCCGCACCTATGGAGGTTTTAAGAAGACTTTTTAATGCTATCACTCAACCGATCGGCACCATGACAATACAGATGCACGCATTGTATAGTCTTTCACGCGTTGCGGTTGGCGTTGCGGCCGGCAGTTTCTGCGGAGTTGTTCTCGGCCTTTGTATCGGAATGAATGCCGATATACGATCGTTTGTAATGCCGATATTCAACCTGATAAGGCCAATACCTACAGTTGCTTGGATACCACTATCTATAATGTGGTTTGGGCTGGACGAGATGACTAAATATTTTCTTATATTTATATCGTCATTTACCGGTTGTACTATTCAGGCGTATTCCGGTGTAAGCTCGGTAGATCAGACACTTATCGGCGCGGCAAAAATGTTGGGTGCAAACGACTATCGAATTTTCAAGACGATAATACTGCCATCCTGTGTTCCGGACATATGTCTCGGTGTTCAAGCCGCCCTTAGTTCAGGTTGGGCAACGGTTGTTGCAGCAGAGATGGTACGCTCATCAGAAGGGGTGGGATGGTTGATTGTGGCAGGTCAAAACAATCTGGACATGGAACAAATTCTGGTTGGAATTGTCGTTATAGGTATAGTCGGTGCAATCATAACCACCTTAGCGTCTATGGTTGAAAGTAGGCTTTGTCGTTGGAATAAGGGGAGCGGAGAATGAGTCACATAGAATTAAAAGACGTTGGAAAAACTTTTTTGACGAAGCGCGGCTCCCATGAGGTTGTCAAGGATGTTAACTTTTCAGTCAACGAAAATGAATTTGTTGTAATATTCGGGCCGGGTCAATGTGGAAAAACAACACTATTAAACTTGATAGCTGGACTAGAGCCTGTTACGGTAGGCGAGGTCACGGTGGCAGGTGAAATTGTAAAAAAGGCGGGTGTTGATAGAGGCGTAGTTTATCAGAAAACAGCACTTTTTCCGTGGATGACGGTTATGGAAAATGTTTCGTACGGGCCTATCAGCTGT
>CAYJOX010000316.1:0-1607 GCA_964371915.1 uncultured Oscillospiraceae bacterium | reverse complement strand
GCCGTAAAAGCCGGGCATCTCGGCGGTTTCTCCGCCTACAAGTGCGCAGGATGATTGCCTACAGCCCTTTGCAATGCCCTTTACAATCTGCTCTGTCTGCTCCGGCACAAGCCTGCTTGTTGCAATATAATCGAGAAAGAAAAGCGGCCTTGCGCCACAGCACAGGATATCGTTAACACACATCGCAACGCAGTCCTGCCCTATGGTATCGTGTTTGTCAAGTAAAAATGCAAGCTTTAGTTTCGTTCCCACACCATCGGTGCCGCTTACCAAGACCGGTTTTTTCATGCCGGTTAGATCCGGTGCAAAAAGCCCACCAAACCCGCCAAGGCCGGATAATACGCCCTTAACCTCGGTGCTTTTCACATGCTTTTTCATAAGTTCTACCGCGCGGTAGCCAGCCTCTACATCAACGCCGGAGGATTTATAGCTGTTGTTCATTATTAAAGCTCCTTTAGCTTTTCTTGTAGGCCGGCATTAGCCTTTGCGATCTTGTCCTTTGCTTCCTGCCTAAGCTCGGCAAGCTTTTTCGCAACATCGGCATCCTCTACCGCTATTATCTGGGCGGCTAGTAGCGCCGCATTCTGCGCGCCGTCTACCGCTACGGTAGCAACAGGTATTCCGGGGGGCATCTGAACGGTTGCAAGTAGTGCGTCAAGCCCACCAAGGCCACCCGATGTAACCGGTATGCCGATAACCGGCAGTGTTGTGTTTGCGGCAACCGCACCTGCAAGGTGTGCCGCCTTTCCAGCCGCACAGATAACCGCCGCAAAGCCGTTTTCACGCGCACTGCTGGAGAACTCCTCTGCCTCCCTAGGGGTACGGTGTGCCGAGAGAACTCTCATATCATACTCGATACCAAGTTTTTTCAGGCATACGGCAGCAGCTTTCACTACCGGAAAATCACTGTCGCTACCCATTAATATTGCAACCTTTTTCATAAATTGTCTCCCATGAATTTATCAATAATATTATAGCATAATAGCTAAAACAGTGCAATAGTTAGTCGATGAATTTGCACTCGCATAATGCCCTTGATTTTATTGACACTAACACAGTTTTATGTTAACATTTATGCATAACAACAACAAAAGGAAAAGAGGTGTTTTAAGGTGAGTGAGATAACTATTAGACTTAAAAACCAGGAAGCTGTAAAAAAATTTTTTTCGATAATGGCACCACTGCAGGGTGATTTCGAGCTTGTTCAGGGAAGGGCGATATTAGATGCACGTTCCCTTATGGGCATATTTTCGCTCGACCTAGAAAGCCCGATGATATTACGGTGTAACAACACAAACACCGAGGCAATTTCAAAATTCAACCTTTTTAAGGAGTAATTAGTATGAGTAATTCCGTATATATTCCCATGACTATCGAACGCCAAAAAAATATAGCACTAATAGCGCACGACAATAAAAAACAGGAGCTTATAGAGTGGTGCAAACATAACCACAATACCTTGAAAAAGCATTTTTTGTGTGGAACCGGCACAACGGCAAGGCTTATATCGGAACATACTGACCTACCGGTTAAGGCCTATAACAGCGGCCCACTTGGTGGCGACCAGCAGATAGGCGCTAAGATTGTAGAGGGCAATATTAATTTTG
>CAYJOX010000315.1:0-1636 GCA_964371915.1 uncultured Oscillospiraceae bacterium | reverse complement strand
GGAAAGATATATTCACCGAAAAACCCGATCCGATTACTGCCGAGGAGCGCAAGGAATATTTTGCAAACCTAAAGGGGCTTAGCCTTGCAAGTGATGCCTTCTTCCCCTTTGGGGACAATATCGAGCGTGCCGCCGCGAGCGGTGTAGGCTATATTGTGGAGGCCGGTGGCTCGGTTAGGGACGAAGAGGTTATAGCCACGGCCGACCGCTATGGTATGGCTATGGCATTCTGTGGCATAAGATTATTTCACCACTAGAGCGAAAGGAAAGTATTTTAATGAAGTTAATGATTGTAGGAAGCGGTGGGCGTGAGGCCGCACTGCTACACTACCTTTCACAAAATAAAAAGGTAACAGAGATTTTTGCACTGCCCGGCAATGCCGGAACGGCTAGATATGCCACGAACATAGATATTAAGGCGACCGATGTTGATGCAATAACAACCTTTGCCGTAGACAACAAGATAGATTACGTGGTGGTAGCACCGGACGACCCACTAGTGCTTGGCGCTGTAGATAGGCTAAACGAAAAAGGGATACCCTGCTTTGGCCCTACCGCCTCCGCCGCCGCAATCGAGGGTAGCAAGGTGTTCTCTAAGGGGCTAATGAAAAAGTATGGTATACCGACTGCCGCCTACGAGGTTTTTGATAATGCGAATGATGCCCTCGGTTACATAAAGGCGCAGAATAGCTACCCCACTGTAATAAAGGCAGATGGCCTTGCACTTGGCAAGGGGGTTATACTGGCACAGAGCTATGAGGAGGCACAGGAGGCCATAGCCGATATCTTTGAAAAAAAGATATTTGGCAAGAGTGGTAGCCGTATCGTGAAAGAGGAGTTTATGACAGGGCCGGAGGTTTCTGCACTTTGCCTTGTGGACGGTAAAACGGTTAAACCGCTAACATCATCCATGGATTTTAAGCGCATAGGCGAGGATAACACCGGTGCTAATACCGGTGGCATGGGTGCTATTGCCCCAAACCCATACTATAGCCCCGAAATAGAAAAGCTATGTATGGATACAATTTTCATGCCTACCGTCAGGGCTATGGCCGAAGAGGGCAGGGAGTTTAAAGGGTGCCTATATTTTGGGCTTATGCTTACCCAAAACGGCCCTAAGGTTATCGAGTATAACTGCCGTTTCGGCGACCCGGAGACGCAGGCGGTACTCCCCCTCATAAATTTCGACCTTCTAGATGCTTTTTATGCCGTGTCCGATGGAAGGTTAGCCGAGTTTGAGATGAAGTTTAAGGATAAATCTTCCGCCTGTATCGTTATGGCATCGGGTGGCTATCCTGCCGCATACGAGACCGGTAAGGAGATTACGATAGGCGAGATGCTACCCGATACCGAGCTGTTCTTTGCCGGTGTTAAGCAGGATGAGGGCAGGCTAGTTACATCCGGCGGGCGTGTGCTCGGTGCCGTTGCCATTGCCGATACATTGCAGGATGCCTTGAATGTTGCATATAAGCTTGCAGATAACATATGTTTTGAAAATAGCTATATGCGCCGAGATATAGGCAAGGTTAAGGAGAGTTAGAATGGTTTATCCTATTTATATAGAAAAAAAAGAGGGCTTTAAAACCGAGGCACTATCGCTACACAGCGAGATAAATGATTTTTTACACATTAAATC
>CAYJOX010000314.1:0-1640 GCA_964371915.1 uncultured Oscillospiraceae bacterium | reverse complement strand
AGCTCTACCGATAAACTGCCGGCCGCATGTAGTGCAATTATTCGGGATGATGATGACTATTCCGGTTTTTACAGCACCGATGGTAGCTTTAGCGAGCGTATGAAAGTAGCGTTTAACTCACTTACGGTTGAAACAATGAACGGCTACACAAGAAAGCTTTCCGGGGTTAGGGTGCGTGAACTTGGTTCCTCCTCTGCCATTCCGGAGTTATTAACCTTCCTCGACATGTACAAAACCTCGAATGTAGAGGATCTTGAGGTTATGAAAAAGTGGCTCGAAAACCGTACCTATGAGAGTATGAAGGCGATGGTAGGGTACAAGTCGGGCGGAATGCCTCTCTACCTTGATATTCATGAAAAATATCATGGCCCCCATGGCCTTGTAGCAGGAACCACAGGTTCCGGTAAATCTGAAACCTTGCAGAGCTATATTCTTTCGCTTGCCGTTAACTACCATCCGCACGAGATTGCGTTTATTCTTATTGACTATAAGGGTGGCGGTATGGCTCAAAGCTTTATCGGCCTACCCCACCTCGCCGGAGTTATCACCAATCTAGGTGGCAACGCTACCGATAGAGCGTTGCTGTCTATCAATGCCGAGATTAAGCATAGGCAAAAGGTGTTTAATGAATATAAGGTGAAACACATTGATGCATATATCGAGTTGTATCGTTCGGGAGTAGCTTCTGAACCGATGCCACACCTTCTGATTATCGCCGATGAGTTTGCTGAACTTAAAAAGGAACAACCGGAATTTGTACGGGCACTGGTATCAGCAGCGCGTGTTGGACGTTCGTTGGGTGTAAACCTAATACTCGCTACCCAAAAACCATCCGGTGTTGTAGACGATGAGATCTGGTCGAATACACGTTTTCGTCTTTGTCTGCGCGTTGCCGATAAACAGGATTCCGCAGAGATGTTAAAGCGCCCCGATGCGGCATTTATAACCGGAACAGGACGAGGCTATTTCCAGGTTGGTAGCGATGAAATTTTTGATGAATTCCAATCCGGTTGGTCAGGTGCGGAGTACACCCCAAATATTCCCTTTGCCGACGATAAAAACACTAAGGTAGAGTTAATTAATATCACCGGTAAGAATGCAGTGCCGAAGAAAAAAAGCAAAAAGAAAAGTGATAATATATCAAAGCTTACCCAGCTTGATGCAATAGTAATGCATCTTGGAGCTATTGCAAAAGAAAACAGTATTGCCACTCTTCGCCAGATATGGTTGGAAGCTCTTCCGAGTACGGTATACCTAGAGCAGCTTGATCTTCCGAAAAAACCTTCCGGATCATCCCTTGTGCTGCCTATCGGTTACGCCGATAGCCCCGAAACACAAAGCCAGTTTGTTGTGGGAGTAGACTTCCTTCGTGATGGGCATCTGCTCGTATGCGGAAGTAGTGGTAGTGGCAAAACTACGCTGTTACAAACGCTAATCTACAGTGCCGTAACCCGATACTCTGCCGAGGAGGTAAATATCTACATAGCAGATTTTTCCAGCAGAACGATGACGGTGTTCGGAGACCTTCCTCAGATCGGTGGCATCATGTTCGAGGGTGAGGATGACAAGATAGAACAGGTTTTTGATCTGCTAAGGAACACCCTTTCGGAGCGTAAAAACAAGTTTAGCCGTATGGGTAT
>CAYJOX010000313.1:0-1653 GCA_964371915.1 uncultured Oscillospiraceae bacterium | reverse complement strand
ACCCCTCTTTACAGCGGTGATATTGTCGGAACCGGACCAAGATACTGCCCATCTATCGAAGATAAGGTGGTAAGGTTTGCGGATAAGCCACGCCACCAGATGTTTATAGAACCCTGCGGGCTAGATACCGAGGAGATGTATATCCAAGGGATGTCCTCATCTATGCCGGAGGATATACAGCTACAGTTTTATCGTAGCATTAAAGGTTTTGAGAATGCCGAGGTAATGCGCCCGGCTTATGCGATAGAATATGATTGTTGCAACAGCCTACAACTTAATGCAGGCCTTGCTTTTAAGCATATAAAAGGGCTATACGGAGCGGGGCAATTTAACGGCACCTCCGGTTATGAAGAGGCTGCCGCACAGGGCCTTGTCGCAGGGCTAAATGCGGCGAGATACTGCAAAGGTTTAGATGAGGTGCATTTTTCCAGAACAGATAGTTATATTGGTAGCCTTATTGATGACCTTGTAACAAAAGGAACGGATGAACCCTACCGGATGATGACCAGCCGTAGTGAGTACCGGCTATTCTTAAGGCAGGATAATGCCGACTATAGGCTATGCCCTATAGCACATGAACTGGGTATACTGCCAAGGGCCGGATATCTACGCTTTAAAAAACGTATTGAGCGGGGAAAACAGCTAATGCAGCTGCTGAAGAAGACAGCGATTAAACCTCAAGATATCAACGATATGCTTACTACAAGAGGCAGCGATAGGATAGCATCACCAACCCCTGCCATAGAGTTGCTACGTAGACCTCAGGTTACTATACAGGACATAATGCCCCTACTCTCACAGAATGATTTTAATTTTGATGTATGTTTCTATATACAAACCGAGATTAAGTACGAGGGATACCTGCGGCGCCAACAGCTTAGAATTGAGCAACAACGTCGGGATGAGCAGATTTCTATACCAAAAGATTTTGACTATGGGGCGGTTACGCATCTATCGGCCGAGGCAAGGGAGAAGCTTACAGCGGTAAAGGCAACAAACATTGCACTGGCCTCAAGAATACCGGGCGTAAACCCTTCTGATATAGCGGTGCTTATACTTGCTGTAAAACGATATAGAAAGGAAAAAGAATAGCCATGCCTGTTACTAAAAGGTTTGTTGTAAGAATTTTAATATCGATAATACTAATCCTAATGTCGGCAGGAGGGTCTATCCTTATAAAGGAGACGGTGGACAGTGTTATCGCACCGGAAAACTCCCTGCCTATTATTAATGGCAGTATCCGCAATACCACACCATATATAGAACGTGCCGGCTACGAGTCGAACTTATTCACAAGGGAGGTAAAGGTCCCTACCGTTTCACCACCCGATCTAAGATTAATTATAACCAATGTTACGGCCGACACCCCCATACTGATAAATTTCTCTAAAGAACCGGAATCTTTATCCATTTCGATGAGTGAGGGGCAGTATAACCTCGAATTTACCGAACAGGATCTAGAGGCGCTCTATACACCTACTGTAGCCGGTGTATACACCTACTGCATAGAGGCGGCATTCGACCGCGGGTCTATAATCTACTATTTCGCCATAGAGGTCAAGGATATGGTGTAGGCAGCTAGAATATCGCTATATAGTTTTTGGTAAATGCTCTTGTTTATAGAGGATGTTGAAAATTTCTCTGCGGAGAAAT
>CAYJOX010000312.1:0-1663 GCA_964371915.1 uncultured Oscillospiraceae bacterium | reverse complement strand
TATAGGGATCATCGCCTTTACACGCTGTACTATACTGCCCTCGTCAAACTGGGCTCCCCTTGCACGTTGCGCAGTAATTATCTTTTCGGTCTCCTCTAAAAGGGTGGGTATAAACCTCAGGGCGATGGTCATCATCATTGCAAGCTCATGCACCGGCATCTTCAAAACCTTAAACGGCGATAGTACCGATTCTATGGCAGATGTTAAAAGAATGGGCGATGTTGTGTAGGTTAGCAGGGAGGAGCCTATTATAAGCAGCGCTATCCTGCTTGCCATAAGTGCGGCAAAGCCAAGCCCCTGCCAGCTTAGCGTTATCCCAAAAACGGTAAAGATAGGATCACCCGATATAAAAAAACCATTTAGCACAAGGGTAAACAGCAGTATGGGCACTATAGGTTTTAGGCTTTTAAGTATAAGCTTAAAGGGGATGGTAGATGCTCTGTAGGCGGCAAGCACCAAAATAAGTGCAAAAACTATTCCCAGGGCGTTAGAATCTATAAACAAAACAACGGCATAGCCCACCGTAAGCAACAGCTTTAGGCGTGCATCGGCACGGTGCAAAAGCGAGTTGCCGGGTAGGTGTTGGCCTATCGTAATGTCGGTTAATGTCATCTTATAAACTTCCTAATATCTCTAAATCATCTCAAGCAGCCTATCCGCCGCATAGTCTATGGTATACACATCGGTAGAAATATCTACCCCCGCCTGATTTAGGCTTAAAAACAGCGAGGTTACCTCCGGTATCGAAAGTTTTAAATCTGCAAGTTCCTGCGAGCGGTCGAATATCCTCGGCATGGTATCGTAGTAGGCGATGCCACCCCCCTTTAGTACCATAACCTTTTCGGCATACTCGGCGATATCATCCATCGAATGGGAGATCATTATTACGGTAGAACCTGTCTCGTTACGGTAACCCTTAAGCAGGTTTAAAAGGCTTTCTCTGCCGGCAGGGTCTAACCCCGCAACCGGCTCGTCCAGTATCAGCACCGAGGGGCGCATCGAGAGCACGCCGGCAATTGCAACCCTACGTTTCTGCCCACCCGATAGCTCGAACGGGCTTTTCTGTAAAATATCTTCCGATAGCCCCATAGCCTCGGCGGCATAGCGCACACGGGTATCTATCTCCTCATCGCTTAGCTTCATGTTTTTAGGGCCGTAGGCTATATCCTCATACACTGTTTCGCAGAAAAGCTGGTGTTCCGGCATCTGAAAACATATTCCTACCTTAAACCTAAGCTGTTTTGTAGTTGCGGCATCCTGCCAAAACTCCATGCCGTCTATCGCTACCGTTCCGCTATCCGGCTTGCGCAGGCCGCCTATTATAGAAACTAATGTAGATTTTCCGCTACCGGTCGCACCTATTAAGCCGATAAAGGCGTTATCCTCTATCTCAAAGCTTACATCGTTTAAAACATGGTTTGCCTCCCCTATAGGGTTTTTGTAGGCAAAATTTAGGCCGGTAACCTTTAACATTCTTTCCTTTCGTTGTTCATTAAAAGCGGTAGCAGAATATCCTTTGCCTGTTGTTCGGTGAGAACATCGGGCGGTAGCTTTGCCCCCTTTGCAATCATCTTATCCCACAGCACCTTAATTGCAGGTGGGCGCAGGCTATATTTTTTTAAAAGAGCCGTATCCTTAAACACCTCAAACGGTGTGCCCTCTG
>CAYJOX010000311.1:0-1675 GCA_964371915.1 uncultured Oscillospiraceae bacterium | reverse complement strand
TATAATGTTGGTGTCGCCTACCATAAATGCCTCGGGTGTGCCAAGGCATTGGCAGATATACATGTTACCCTCAATATCAAGAGGGAGCTCGCCCTCTAAGAGGTTTAGCTTTATCTCGCTGTCTATTGTGGTGGTGTTACAAACGCCATAGGAATCTGGTATTACGGTAGAACCGTTTCGGCGCTTGTTTAGGCCGGAGGTTATTTTTTTCGCCCCGATGTAAGAGTTGCGTGTAGCGCCCAAAACAAAACGTAGTTTTGGGTAGATGTTCTTTTTTAGGTTGTCTTTATTTTTATCCAACTCGGCACTCTCCTTAATGGTTGTTAATAGCCCTCACTTATGGCAATGCTTGTTTCGTCCGGTAGTATATCTATCGCCATGAATTTATTCTTAATTTTAACTATCACTGCAACCGATATTAATGCCATGAAAAGCATCATTAACTCTACATAAATTATATCAATTCCGTTAAGCGTCATTAGCACACTTACGCTATCAATAAAAGTATGCGCAATCATTACTATCGCAATACAGATAGGAAGTTTTTTTGCAGTAAATCCATAGCAGATAATAAGTGACATTGCAATATGGAATAATACGGCAAATATTCTCTCAAAACCGGCTATGAGGAACATAGATGGCTCGGTTGCAACAAAGGTATCTATAAGCCCCTGTGCCATGGCTGTATCCCCTGTAATGCCTGCTATTCCCTCAAGCCCGGAACTGTTTATAACAGCTGCAATTACTAAATTATTAATATAGGTAAGGCCTACCAGATAAACAGCCTCTATACCACCATGCCCAAAGCCTGCGCCTAAACCGAACTGGTAGCTTAGCCTACTTTTCATTACGGCGAATACTACAAGCCTACCAACAGTTTCAAACAGTGCGGCCGAAAGGCCAAGGCCGATAGCATATAGTGCGGGGCTGCTTTGTATGAAAGACTGATACCATGGAGCCATTGAGATAAGCTGAAGCAGTGTAAACCTTATCAATATTTGCGGTATATAAAAACCTAATGCACCGGCAATGATTGCCGGTGTTATCCCCTTAAACTTTTTTGCAAAAACTATCCATACAACTATCGGCGCTATTATAGTAATAATTAAGGTTATTACTATGAAAACGATAGAGATTGTAGGGATGATGCCCCCGCCGGCACTCATATATATTTTACCGCTGTGCCGTAGGCCATAACCTCGGCGGCACCTGTCATAACAGATGCTGAGGAGTAACGCATTGCAACTATGGCATCCGCCCCGAGGGCAGAAGCCTCCTCTACCATTCTTTTTGTTGCCAGTGCACGTGCGCCGTTCATCATTTCGGTATAGGATTTTAGCTCGCCACCAACTAGCGTTTTAAAGCTGGATCCGATATCATTTCCAAGGTGCTTTGATTGGATGGTAGATCCCTTTACTAGCCCTATAAGCTCTATGCTTTTGCCCGGAATATTTTCTGAAGTAACAATTAACATATCAACCCTCATTTTAAAAATTCATAATCTGATTATACCACCTGGCAGTAGGTAATTCAATAGCAAGTTTACAATGCATTGGCTAGGGTAAAAGGACTCGAACCAACATGCCTGCTATCAATGCTATGGCAGAAGTTAGCGAGGTGAAGCAAAGCTATCTTTACAGCTTTGTAGTGTTAGCAAAAGTGTTCCAAAATATGA
>CAYJOX010000310.1:0-1676 GCA_964371915.1 uncultured Oscillospiraceae bacterium | reverse complement strand
TTCGGTAGAAATCTTTAAAATATCGGACATTAGCTCTACAATACTATCCTTCATTATTATGCTCCTTGTCTTGTATAATTGTTATTAGATCGCTTGGCAGTATATAGTTAAAGGGCCTTGCCTGTTTAATATAATCTTGGAGGTGTTTTTTTACAAATATCTTAGCAGGCTCGTTTCTAGCCCCTTCTTTAAAATTAAGCCTTACTAAGTTATTATTAAGGTGGTCTGATGCAGTTTTAATTGCGCCGAGTACAATAATATCATCGATCCCTCTACCAAGTGCGCGGCAGCTGATAAACAACTCTTCTACATTAATAAAATCATCTACCAAAGATGCTACACAGACCCCGACAATGCCACTTTCGGATAGCTTATCGGATAGTGATACAGTTACAATACAGTAGCTTTTGTCGGAAAGTAGCTGCTCAACCTTTGCAAGCTCGTAGCGGGCATAGCCGAATATGAATTGATTTGTTTTATTGCTGAGTTCCCAGATGCGCTGTGCATGGCATGAATTGTTTACCGAAAAAGTAAGCGTTATCTTTAACGAGCGAATATAGTCCTCGCTCGAAAGGTTGCTTTTTATACTGTTCCTTTCAGCTTTTGCCTGTATATCCTTTGTGCGAAGTAGGTCTTCGTTTAGAATATTTAACTTTAATAGTCCCGGAAACTCGCTTAATACAGCTGCTGTGACTTCACCGTTGTCCGATGCATGTATAATCTTTATGTCGGGATAGGCCATCTTAACAGCGGTAAGCTCGCCAATATTATCATCGATAAAAATAATGCTGTCATGGTGTATGTTTAGATACTCCGCTATCGAAGCTATGGAGGAGGGTTTATCGCCCCATGATGCGCAGACCTTTGAAAAGTCTTCCCATCTTAGAATAAAGTCTTTGCGGCTTTTAAATAACTGCACCACATCTTTTTCATCATTCTTGGATGCAATGCAAAGGAAGAAACCCTCGGCAACAAGATCCTTAAGCTTTTGTTGTAATTTTATATGGCCATCGGTAAGCATGATACCATCCGGCCCATCCTCCCCCAGAACGCCGCTATATAGTGTATTATCAAGGTCTACTACTATGGCCTTCTGTAAGGGCCTAAGCATAGCAGGCAGATACATTAACCCTAGCTCCCTTGATATCGCTGTCATGGCTGTGGCACTTAAGATAGTTCCGGTAACCGGTTTTGCACGCCGATCGGTAAACTTATCGCCAAGCTTATCACTTATAATATTAAGCGGGAACACCGTAATATTGCTATTGGTATTTGTATACTCAATGCCATGTGCGATAACTAATATGGGTGAGCTGTATTGAGTAGAGAGGGCGAGTAGACGCTCATCGAGAAAGCCTTTTATGTCGATACCTTTGTATGACTCGACATCTACCCACACTATAACCATATCTGTAGTAGCATCCAGTTCGATAAAAGAAAGGCTGTCGTCATAGCCACCATAGATGAAATTCACCCCAAGCCCGGCATAGTCTAAAAAAGCCCCGATGGTATGCTGAACCATCTCAAAGGCATGATTACGAAACAGCTGTACGTTAAAGCGTTTTTCCTGCTGTGTTTCATATGTCTTTAAAGTTCTGCGTGTTGTTTTTTGTTCGAATAGTAATGATTGTAGTTCGAGTGAATTCATTTTGCATCCATGTTGTTAAGATAGATAT
>CAYJOX010000309.1:0-1687 GCA_964371915.1 uncultured Oscillospiraceae bacterium | reverse complement strand
CAGGCAGGTTGTAGTAGCTATATTTTTGCAAATGGGAGGCAGGAAGATATTGCAACAAGCTATGGCTAGGTTGAAAATTTTATAGAGAATGCTCAAAATAACAATACAAAAAGTATATTTATTAACCTAACACAGTTTTTAAAAGTTACCGGTAAAATCACCGGCTTTAAATATATTTCCTTAATTTTTAAGCCGTACTGTATGATAGGCAGTATGGAGCTGGAGAGTATCATAGCTCATGATGAAAATAAAACAGGGTATGTTTCGACCTAGGATGAGATAATTGTGTTAAACGAAAAGCTCGATACTACCGGCCTAAGTTATGTGGATGAAAAGATATATTCATACTATAAATTTCAAGGTGCACACTACCCATTCTATTTAACACTGGATGGGCAAAGCGGGCGGTCAAATGATAACGATCAGGTGTACATGTCACTTAGTATTATAGAAAGATTCATGCAGGATTTAAAGCAAGCAGGTGTTTACGATAACTACACAATAATAGTCATTGCAGATAAATGATGCACCTGTTACCGCTTATGAGCTTGCCCCAACCATAGTTTCACAGATAGAAGATACAAGAACCGATGGATATGGTGATACTTTTTTCGAAATAACTCAGGGTGAAAGAACACGCATGATTTATCAATACATCGAAATACCGGTTAAAGACCCCGATACAAGTTGCCATGATGGATTTTTAAGGTTGGAATATACAGGGCATGTTAGTGAGGTGGCATTACATCTTGACGATAGCAGAAGCCGGATGATGCATATAGGAAATTGCCTATACGACCAATCAGATGAGCTGATTGTAAATTACGACAGAAATATTAAGTTTGTGATATAGGATAGATTAAAATGTTAGTAAAAATTTTTCATGATGCGCTAAAAGAAACTTTAGGAACAGAATTTTTCACCGGTGTGCCCGATTCCCTTTTAAAGCCACTTTGTGATTATCTAATAGATAATCATGGAACGACCGGCAAACACATTATAGCTGTAAACGAAGGCAATGCCGTGGCGGTTGCTACAGGTTACCACCTTGCAACCGGAAAAACCCCCTGCGTGTATCTGCAAAACAGCGGAATAGGCAACATTGTTAACCCAGTTTCATCCCTCACAAGCAGTGATGTTTACGGGATTGGCTGTGTTTATATAATAGGTTGGAGGGGCGAGCCCAATGTGCCGGATGAGCCCCAGCATCTATTTCAGGGGAAAACCACCCTCGAGATGCTAGATGTACTGGATATTAACTATAGCGTAGTAGATAAACATTATACCGAACAAGACCTTAACAAAACTCTCAAAAGCTATCAAGGGCTACTTAAAGACGGCAAAAGCGTTGCCTTTGTAATAAAAAAAGGTGGGCTAACTGGTAGCGAAAAGACAAGCTATAAAAACACAAACACCCTTAAACGCGAGGAGATAATCGATACGATAATTAAAGCTTATGCCGATGATATATTTGTATGCACAACCGGCAAAACATCACGCGAGATGTTTGAGCTTCGAGAGAAATACGCGCACTCCCATGGAAATGATTTCTTAACTGTCGGCTCGATGGGGCATAGCTCGGCTATTGCCCTTGGTATAGCCCTTAATAAGCCGAATAAAAGGGTTTGGTGTATCGATGGGGATGGCGCAGCACTTATGCATATGGGTGCAATGGCAACAATAGGAA
>CAYJOX010000308.1:0-1742 GCA_964371915.1 uncultured Oscillospiraceae bacterium | reverse complement strand
CTTCCGTTAATCGCTAATACCTTCATATTTCACCTTTATTTTGTTGATCTATAAAATTTAAAATTGCATCTGTGGTTTGTAGCTGTTGCTGTTCGGCAGTTATGGTAGCATTTCTATCACCCGGCTGCTTGCCATAGTTTCCAAACTGTGCATGGTTACCTCCCTCTATTATAACTATATTTTCGGTATAGTCTATAAACATCTCAATCTCACTGTTAAGCGTTCCGTACACCGTTAACGATTGTTCGGTAGGGTAATCGCCGTATACATAGGCACCTAGCACTATAAGCCCATCAACTATATCGCTATTTTCATAGGCATATTCTGAGGCCATTGCGCCACCTAGTGAGTGCCCGGCTATATACCAATTTTCTATGTCCGGGTTTTCATCTATGATACTATCTGCCGCATCAACATTAAATATCGCAAAATTTAATGGCATATCAACCGAAAAGCACCTTACATCACCGGCTTCGGAGATGCTGTTTAGTAGGGGAAGATATGCATCGTTATCCACCTTTGCGCCGGGATAGAAGATTATCGCCGTATCCGGCGGTATTTCAGGTTCGAGCGCTATAATATTATTATTTGCACTAATATTTGATTTTTCTAATAGATTAATCGCAACATCCTCGGTTTGATAGGGAATCGCCATCCATATTAATAGTGCAAAGATAGCTAACAGTAAAACCGCAGTAATTATCAGTAGAACCCTTTTGGGTTTTGTCATATATAATTCTCCTTAAAATATATCTATAGATAAGTTTTAGAATTATAATATTATATCAGTATATATTATAATTGTAAATATGTGCATCTATTTAATCTCTTTACAACTGCATTGATAATATGGTAATATTAAAAAAACATTATCTTAGGAGGGGAAATGTCGGTAATAGAGATTAAAAATTTTTCTAAAAAATATGGTAACTTTACCGCAGTAAAGAGTATAAACCTATCCATTCCACAAGGGTTAATTGTAGGGTTTGTCGGCAAAAATGGTGCCGGTAAAAGCACAACACTGCGTAGCATGCTCAACATGATAAATGTTACAAGCGGTAGCGTTTCTATACTAAACATGGATAGCAAAAAGGACACAAAGGAAATTAAAAGAAGGGTTAGCTATATACCCAGTGAGGCTTCTTTTTATGATAACATAACCTGTGAGCGGCTTCTGCTCTTTGCGGCCGGTTTTACCAACACCCCGACAGAGGAGATAAAAAAGCTTGCAGATTATTTCGAGCTTGATTTAACAAAAAAGATCGATGAGCTTAGCTTTGGCAATAAAAAGAAACTATCTTTAATACAGGGCTTTTTAAAACAGTGCGAGGTTATGGTATTAGATGAGCCTACCAACGGGCTTGACCCACTTATGCAGGACAAGTTTTTTGAGCTATTATTGAAGGAAAAGGCCCAAGGTAGAACAATATTTTTATCCAGCCATAACCTAGGTGAAATCGAAAAATACTGTGATAAGGTCGCCATAATCAAGGATGGTGAGCTTGTAGATTTTTTCGATATGCAGGATGTAAAGATAAAACACAAGCAACTTGTAAGTTACACTACAAAAGATGGGGTAAGCGAAAGTTTCGAGCTAGATACCGATATTAACGAGCTAATAAAAAAACTCTCGACGATTGATCTTGAGAGCCTTGAGATAAAAACCAAATCGGTGCAGGAGGAGTTTATAGGTTACTATAAGGAGAAGAGTGATGAAAAACGTTAGTATGAAAAACATTATA
>CAYJOX010000307.1:0-1743 GCA_964371915.1 uncultured Oscillospiraceae bacterium | reverse complement strand
TAGTTACGGTAAACTCACTATCGGCAGTTTTAGGGGTATAGTAAACAGCCTCTGTAGATGGTGTGGTTGTTGTGCCACCTGTTGAGGGTAACTCTGCCCCAAGGTCTGTTGCCGGCGGTGGCGCTGTGCCGGTGGAATCTACAGATGGTGAACTACCGTTAAACTCTGCATCCTCCTGCGATACATCTATGTCAGATTCATCTACAATTAGGTCTTCTAAATCCTCTTCATCAAGAGGGTTTGTATCTATTGTAAACTTTACATCGATAATCTTTGGCTTTATGGCCTCATAGCCATCACTTGGGTGAAGAATTGCTGTATAGCTCCCTTCCTCTTCAAGTTCGTCTATCTCTAAAAATCCACTTTCATCCGTTATTGTATGCGTAGATTTCTGACCCTCAGGGTCAATCAGTGTTATTACAAAGGGAATACCGGTAATTGGCATACCACTCCCGTCCACGACTCGTATTTCGAGTAGGTTCTCTGCCGAGGCAAGTGATAGGTCTATTCCCTGGCTATCGGCTATCATCGTGTTGCTTAACAGCTCATATTCGATTACAGGGGTACCGGTTGGCATAGCCGGGCTTTCCTGCGTATCCGGCAACGTTTGGGTGGCAGGGGCAACACCTAGTAATGATGCAGGTGATCCATCTGTAAAATGCCAAAGTGCAGCTACCGAGCCTACAATAAGTAAAAAACAAAAACCTACAACGGCAGAGATAACGGACGCTCTTGATCTCTTTTTAATCTTTGGTGTTTCCAACCCCAACCCTTTAGCATCCTTATTTTTAGTTTTAGCTTTTTTATCTACCTTGTCGGTAAGTGGTGCGAGTTCATCAAGCTGCCTTAATTTTTCTGTAAAAGGGTTAACCTTTGCAGGGTTCTCCGCCACCTTATTATCAGAAACTTCCGGCAACTGTGTGTGTATCTGTGTATCGGTAGCTTTTATCTTTTCAACCTTTGTAGGTTCTGCCTGCTCGGCTACCTTTGCAGATGGTTGTGTTTGCTCTATAGGTTGCACTTTATCTATCTTGCTACGTTTAACATTATTAAGGACATTGGTTACCGATCCCGGCTTGCCTTTTTTAACAATCGGGATACTATCTACAACAATTTCTACGCTTTTGGGCATCTCTACAGGTGGTGAAACCTCTATAGGTTGCTGTGCCTCCGGCTTTATCGTTGCGCTAGAAGAACCCTTACCATCTTTATTATAGTAAGGTATCTTTTTATCGCCCTTTACAAATCGCATATAAGCTCCTTGTTTTCTGTTTAATACAAATTAAATTTAATTTTATGTATACTAATGCTAATTATAATACAGTATACAATATGTATTCAATTTTGTCAACAGTTGTTATTATATGTAGTTGCAAGGGTTTATTTGTCAAGGCAATAATACTTTATGTAATATCATTTGCAAGCTCGACCGTTCTTAAAAGTATCGAGCTTGCTGTCTTACAAAACTCGGTTATATCAAACTCATCATTTCCGGCAACCTCAACGCCCGCAACATCGTCTGCATTGTCGCTAATGCTACGAATTATAAGGCATGGAACATCATTTTTAGCAGATATATGGCTAACCGATGCACCCTCCATCTCGACGCAGTCGGGGTTGCAACGGGATCGTATATCGGCCTTTAATGCATCACTACCTACAAACAGATCGCCTGTTGCTATACTTCCACATACATGCTTAACCGAAAGCTCGGTGCAAGCATTATCGGCGGCGGTAAGCAGT
>CAYJOX010000306.1:0-1752 GCA_964371915.1 uncultured Oscillospiraceae bacterium | reverse complement strand
CACGCCTACCTGTTTTGTGGTACACGAGGAACCGGTAAGACAAGCTGTGCCAAGATATTTGCAAAGGCTATATCCTGTAAAAACAACGGTGATGGCGATGCATGCGGTGTATGCGAGATATGCACAGCCGAGCATGCAGGCCAGAATATAGATACGCAGGAGATAGATGCCGCATCCAACAACGGTGTAGATTTTATAAGGGATCTGCGGGAGGAAACGGCATTTGCGCCCACGGTATCACGATATCGTGTTTATATTATAGACGAGGTGCACATGCTATCTCAGGCGGCGTTTAATGCGCTGTTAAAGATAATGGAGGAGCCTCCGGAATATGTAATTTTCATGCTTGCCACAACCGAGATACACAAGGTACCGGCAACTATCCTTTCAAGATGCCAACGCTTTGATTTTAGGCGTATAGAGCCGGATTTAATAAAGGGGCGGCTTTTACAGGTAGCCACAGCCGAGGGGATAGATCTATCGGACGAGGCGGCATCGCTTATTGCCTCCCTTGCCGATGGTGGAATGAGGGACGCACTCTCGTTGCTTGATACCGTAAGCAGTGGTGGCACCGATATATCTACCGAGCGTATCTCCGAGCTTGCCGGAATAGCCGATAGAAGCTACCTTTTTGAAATTTCAAGCATGGTAGAGGGCGGAGATAGCAAGGGGCTGATGAAAAAAATACAACAGCTAAGGGGTGGTTCGCTGGATGAACGTCAGCTTATAAAAGAGCTTATGAACCACTACAAAAACATAATGCTTGCCACCATAGATACCGAGCTGTTAAACAGCCTGCCACAGGCAGAGCGTAGCCGGTATGAGCAGGAAAAAGATGGTGATATTAATAAACTACTCCGAAACAGTGATGCCCTTTGTGCGGCACTGGATAGGATAGCCCTTACCGGCTCGGCCGAATCGGAGCTTTCGCTGGCACTGCTTAAGATGGCACAGGGCAGGCAGGAAGCACCACCGCCACAACCGGTATCACAGGCGCAACAAACCGGAGCACGCACCGGGCAACCGGCACCACCACAAGGCCTAGCGGCGCCGGCCGTACCACAAGGTGGGCAACCAATACAAAGCTACACCCCACCGGCGCAGCCACTGCAACCGGAGGTATCACCGGTAGTATCACGCCCGGTATCACCTCCTGTGCAACCGGCCACGCCACCCATCGCATCTACCGAGCCCTCGGCAGATGATACCGATGTATCACCGATGAGCGATTGGCAGGATGTTGTAGAGCTTTTAAAGGATTTAAACCCACTTGCCTATGCAAGCCTTTTAAACACTACCGCATATATCGACAAAAAAAACAACAGGGTTTTAATAGATGGCAACAAGATGTTTTTGGAGTTTATGCGCAAGGAAAAGGAAAACAGCCGCATAGTGCGTGATGCAATTACCAAGGTAACCGGCAAAAACTACTCTTTAGGCCCTTACAAAACGGCCGAAAACAACAGCACTACCGAGGCAACCCTTAAGATGCTGGAGGAGCATGGGGTGCCGATAGAGTATAAATAAAAACGTATTTTTAAGAAAGGATTAACTAAGATGAGAGCAAACATACCAAAAGGACTTGGCGGAGGCCCGGCAAACATGAACCAGCTTATGCAACAGGCACAGAAGATGCAGGAGGTGCTGGAAAACCTAAACGCCGAGCTAGACGAAAAGGAGCACGAGATATCTGCCGGTAGTGGGCTTGTTACCCTTACCATAAACGGTAGGTATGAGATAAGCAACCTTAAG
>CAYJOX010000305.1:0-1755 GCA_964371915.1 uncultured Oscillospiraceae bacterium | reverse complement strand
AAAATTATACTTTTATAAAGCCCCATCGGCACGGCGGAGGCTTTATATCCGCTCAGCTCAAGTTTTTTATAATCCTGTATGTTCGTTTCGAGCGAGTTTGTCATTCTGCCGGTTATTCCAAACAGTTTTACCTCGGTCATACCTTTCACATACTCCGAAAAGGCACCGGTCATTTTTTGGTCGGCGGCGAAAACATCAGCCCATATCTTTTGTGATTTTTTGCCGAACACCGACATCTGCATAGCTACCGCTACGATCAAGGTTAAAAGAACGGTAAGTGCGAGCCAAGGGCTTAGTATACATATTCCTATTAAAAGCAATAAGACAGTAAAAATTGAGCCGAAGAGATCGGGGAGCATGTGTCCTATAAAATTTTCTATCCGGTCGGCACTCTCGTCGATTGTCTTTTGAATTCCACCTGTAGTTTTTTTATTAAAGTAATGGAGGGATAATCTACCGAGATGATCCAATACCTTTAGCTTAAAGGAGTTGAGCAGTTTAAATGCCACATAGTGGCAGCCGTAACTGCCAAGGAATGAAAACACCATCCCGAGTAATAAGGATACCCCCGCGATAGCTATCCAAAATATAACCGTTTCTATGTTGGCTACACCATCGCCCGGCATTAAAAACTCCCCTGCGATAAAAAACACCGACAAAAATGGAACAATTGCACAGATGTATCCCAAAACAGAGGAAAATACCGCCGCATTGAGCATTAACTTACCCTGTGCCGCAACCTTGAAAACTCGGTCTATCGCAGAACCTTTCTTCTCTTTTCTTGTGTTCATAATTTTAAGCTCCTTAATACACAGTTAGTTTTTGCTAACTTTTGAATTATAGTTGAAATAAACACTTGTGTCAAATTCTATAATAGGGTATAATAGATACGATTAGTATCGTTGCAATTGCTTTGTAGCGGCAAAACGGCTTGCTTTGTATGCTACTAAAAGATACATTAAATGGAGAGAGTATGCAAAATTACGGCAGCTATGAAAATATGTTCAACAGTATGACCAAGCACGGTTGGAGCGAGGAAAGAACCATGCGTGGTCGAGTATATAAGCTTGACCCAAAGCATGGGGAGGGTAGAATTGAATTATGGGGCGATAGCCACGTTGCATTTGTAGAGCTTAATATAACATATAAGGAGACAAATATATCTGTGAACTACAGCGATAATATTGGCGTGCAGATTACATTTATAGAAAATAATGACATGGAATATTATAGGGACGAAACAGATATAGAAAAAACGCAGTATGGCACGTTTTTCTATATCAACAATGCGGCTGTTCCTTGGTTTAAAAAATATCCCGGCGGAGACAAAATTAGAGCGCTGACCCTATTGATAGGTGACGAGTTTTTGAAAAGCAATGGAATATTCCTTTCGCATGAAGAGTGGAACAATATGGCAAGAACGGTAAACACAAGGAATATATCACTTCCTCAGATTGCCATGGTTTTAAGACAGATGAAAAACTCTAACATAGCGGAAGATGTTTTTCCTTTGTATCTACGTACAAAATCTATAGAGGCATTTTTACTACTGCTCAATTTTTCGATATCGCAAACAAAAAACCTTAACCGTATCAGCATAAAAAGCCAAGCTGCGGTTAAGGAAGCTATCGGTATATTATCACAAAATTACATAAACCCTCCGGTGATAACCGAGCTTGCAAAAATGGTAGGGATAGACAAAAAGACCCTACAATCCACCTTTTCGGAGATTGTAGGGCTTAGTATTCATAAATA
>CAYJOX010000304.1:480-1764 GCA_964371915.1 uncultured Oscillospiraceae bacterium | reverse complement strand
CCGGTTGATGATATACATATTTTAGAAAAAGCGATAAAAGAGATATTATAGCTTTATAAGCACCCCGAAACTCCGGTTATGGTGCCCTTGTATAAGTTATGATTATTATGCAGATCAAACAGGCTGTAGGGGCAGGTTTTTATTCATCTATCTTACTACAGGCTATCTCGACCTCTTTTTGGCATGGTAATATTTCTTCTCCTTGTAGGGTAGATCCTTTTCAAACTCTGCCACCTCCTGCCCTGTCATCTCCAAAACGTCTCTCTTGCCAAAAATCCTATGCATTTATAATCGTTTTTATCCTTAAGTCGTATAACGATATTCATACTATCACCATTAAAACTGTACCTGTTTATGACTACAGTTTATATTAGCCACAAACAAAAAGTAAGGATATATTAACCGTGTTTTTTAAAAAAATAAATATATGTTATTAACTTTTTATTATTACTGCCGATAATTATCTGTAGATATACTATAGCCATTTAGGCAGAAGGGGAATCCATATGAAAAGCAAACCTAAAATATCTGTTATAATGCTTACATATAATCGTGAGGGAATGGTCGCCACAGCAATTGAAAGTGTTATTGCACAAACCTTTACAGATTTTGAATATATAATTATCGACAATGGATCTAAAGATGATAGCGGAAAAATTGCCGATGAATATGCTTTAAAGGATACAAGAATTAAGGTTGTACATAAAGAGCGTGGTAATATAGGTAGCGGGCGAAATGCAGGGCTTGATTTAGCCTGTGGCGAATATATTGCTTTTATCGATGATGACGATTACTGTGAGCCGGATTTTCTGGAGTTTCTTTACCGCCTTGCCGATAGTAATAATGCAGATGTAGCAATCTGTGGTGCGGCCGATAAAGTTTTTGATGAAAAACGTATCATGACAGCCGAGCAGGCGATAGTTGAGCTGATGTGGCGAAGGCGTTACAACATGGCGTTCCCGACAAAACTATTTTTAGCAAGCTTAATGTCGAACCTACGGTTCCCAGAGGAGGGGCTATATGATGATATAGCCTTAATGTACCGCCTTTTGGCACAGGCAAACACGGTTGCCTACCACGGCCTGCCTAAATACACATTTAACAGGCACGAAACAAATAACTCGGCATGGACTACAAACCATTCTTTATTAACGCTCGAAACACTAAACGAGTATCTCGAGGCATATAGCGTGCGTACACTCTGGCTAGCAGAGCTTTTTCCAAACTCTGCCGCCGCATTTAGGTATTTTGAATGGTCGTTTATGATCTCTATGGTGGAGAAGA
>CAYJOX010000304.1:0-470 GCA_964371915.1 uncultured Oscillospiraceae bacterium | reverse complement strand
TGATAGCAATATTAACCGGATGTAAAGATAGTTTTTTAAACTGTGAGTATAGTTTAGAGTTTGAAAAGAGATGGATGGAGCAATACCTAGTTTAATAAACCATTAAAAAATTATAAATTTCCGTCATCTCTCCCAAACCATCCATGGCGCGGTGTTTTTCTCTACATGCCAATCGAGTGCGCCTTTATCACGCTGGGTATCCATGCACTGCCAAAAGTCAAAATGCTTATAAACTCCAAGCTTACCCTCCTCAGTGATACGTTCTAACGGTGCACGCTCAAATATGGTGTCATCCCCCTCTATATAGCTAAATATCTTAGGGTCTACAACCATAAAGCCGGCATTAATCCAGTTGCTATCCTCTACCGCCTTTTCCCTGAAACCTACAACAATATTTTTCGTCTCGTCGAGGTCCAGTATGCCGTAACGGCCGCTGGGCCTTATTGTTGTCATTGTAACTATATTTTCTG
>CAYJOX010000303.1:0-1764 GCA_964371915.1 uncultured Oscillospiraceae bacterium | reverse complement strand
CGGCCTTTTAGCTATTACTCCGCCGTTGCGTGGGTATTGTTTTGCCGTGTTTACCTTCTTACTAAAGGTAATAAGCTTTCGTTCATCGCCCTGCGGTAGGCTATAGCGTTGCTCTTTTTCCGGCTTTGCGCCTAAAACCTTTGCGGCACTGCGCCCATCCGAGAGGCTTTCTGCCTCCCCCTTCATCGCTATAAAACTGCCCCCTACCTTACATAGTGGCAGGCAGTATTCAAGTAAAACAGGCAGCGATGCTACCGCCCTCGCCGTCACAATATCGAAGGCCTCGCGTAGCTCCTTGCGTGCTACCTCCTCGGCACGGCCGTTAACTATCGTTGCATCTATATCTAACTCTTTAGATACAAACTCTAAAAACCTACAGCGTTTTGCGGTAGGTTCTATTAAGGTTAGGCTTATTTCCGGCCTTGTGATTGCCAACACTAGCCCCGGAAAACCGGCACCACTTCCAACATCGCATACACTACCTTTAATAAGAGGGTGTGCCGCTAGGTGTAGGCAGTCGATAAAGTGTTTATCCTCTATATCCTGCGGTTTCACTATTGCGGTAAGGTTTACCTTTTGGTTGTAGTCCACAAGTAGCTCCGCATATTGGCAAAGCCTATCTAGCGAGCTATCGTTTAGGTTAAATACCCCCTCTACTTTTAGCCTCAACCTATCTTTATCTATCATAAATATATTATTCCTTGTTTAGTTTTTAAATAGAATGCCACCGGCACCGTGTGATATTAAGCCTAACACCTCAAGCTCGGTAACGGCCACCAGAACAGCAGAGATTGATTCCTCTAATCTTTCGTTAAGCAGATCGGAGGAAATACCGTTGGCAGGGATAAGGCGTAACGCCCTCTGCGCTAGGGGGGAAAGGCTATAGCCGGCAATCTTTTTGGGCCTGCGTTTTTTTCCGGTTATAATTCCACACTCCCTTAATACCGTTTCGCCATTAATTGCCGGAACCGCACCATCATAGATTAGTCGGTTTGCCCCTGCACCCATGGGCGAAAGTATGCTTCCCGGTATAGCCAATATATGCTTTTCTAATTCTTTTGCATGTTTAGCGGTATTCATAGTGCCGCTTCGCTCCCTTGCCTCGCTTATTAGTACAGCATCAGATAGTGCGGCAATAATCCTGTTACGCAATAAAAAGGAATTTTTGGGCTGTAATATTCCCGGTTCAAATTCAGATAAAACAAGCCCCTGCCGCTCTATCGCCCTCTGCAACTCCCTGTTTGAGGCCGGGTAATAAACATCTACAGGGTTTCCTAGCACGGCGATGGTGGGGGTTCCTTCGGCAACAGCCACACGGTGTGCAACACCATCTAACCCCTCGGCAAGGCCGGAGACTATGGTAACACCTTTTTCGGTAATGGCCTTTGCAATAAGGGTAGTGGCATCTACGCCATATTTAGAAGGGGTTCTTGTGCCTACAATCGCTATCTTGTAGCCTTTATTTAAAAGCTCAACATCCCCTTTTGCATAAAGTACTACAGGGGGTGTTTCGAGTAGTTTTAATGATTTTGGATAGATGGGATCGATTATGGTTATTATCTTTATATCGTTTTTTTCACAATAATCAATGGTTTTTAATGCATCGACCTGAAATATGTTTTGCATCTCCTTTAGCTGGGATGCAATTAACAGGTCACAAAACTCGGCAGTTTCCCGCTCTGAATAGATATCCTCTGCATCAAACCTACTAAGGATATCGTTAATATTATTAGTGTTTTGGCCGAGTATCCGTGATAACCATAC
>CAYJOX010000302.1:0-1773 GCA_964371915.1 uncultured Oscillospiraceae bacterium | reverse complement strand
ATTTTATCACCTGTTCAGGCAGAGGGCTTGAGGGGCTGCGTTTAATGGAGTCGCCCTCACTTGCTCGGTGTTTATCGGACGGTGCCGGAGTGCACGAACAGCATGAGCAACTTTCCCTTTTTGACAATATAACTATGGAGGATAGTATAAAATGCTTAAGCGGCCAGCTGTAAACTATTGCTATGATGGATCAATAGAGGGGTTTTATTGTTGTGTTTTTTACAGCTTTTTACACAGGGAAATTCCTGCCGATATCTTTAGTAGCAGCAATAATCAAAAAAGCTTATATCAAACGGTTGAAATCAAATACAACGAGGAGCACTCCAGAAGGGTGTATAATGGTATCATTGAAAAACTTACAAGAAGCACACTCAACCTTGTTCTGCAATGTTTCTTATCCGATCTGCCCTCAAAGGAATTGCATCTGCTAGAGTTTTTACACCACAGCTTTAAGAACGGCAAAGATTCGCTCACACATCTATCGTTGGATTGTGTTTTAACCGTCCAAAAGGCGGCACAGCGGTGCCGTATGGAGGCCCATAAATATAAGGGCTTTGTTAGGTTTACCCAGCGTGGGGGCATACTTGTGAGTGAAATTCATCCGTGTTGTAGGGTTTTACCATTAATTACACATCATTTCAAGCAGCGATTTATAACCGAAAATATCATGATAATTGATAGAACGCATAACGATGCTATGATCGCCTCTGCCGGCAGGGCTGGGATAATTGCATTTGATAAAATAGACCTTGAGAAGGCTGATGAATCGGAGGGCGAACTTTCCGAGCTATGGAGATGCTTCTTTAAAACGGTTTCTATTAGACAGCGCTATAATCCCAGCTGCCAACGCTCACACCTTCCTATCAGGTATCGCAGCGATATGACCGAGTTTTCAGATGTAATTAGGTAATTTTTCATTAACAGCTTTACATATATTCAAATTAATAGTAAAATAGTAAAAAGGATGATTGTAAAGGAGAGAATTTGTTTACAACAGAAAAGGTTATACAAGAACTAAAATATCTAAAACTTTTATCACAAAACTATCCGACAATTCAGGCAGCTTCTACCGAGATTATTAACCTCTCTGCTATACTTAACCTACCAAAAGGTACAGAGCATTTTATAAGTGACATTCATGGTGAATATGAAGTGTTTCTTCATATCGTTAAGAATGCTTCCGGCTCAATAAAAAGGAAGATAGACAGCTGTTTTGGAGATAAAATCTCTAAAAGCGAAAAAGATTTACTTGCAACGTTAATTTATTATCCAACCGAAAAGCTCTTGGAGCAATCACAAAAGGGTTATTGCAATAGAGATTGGTATCGAAAGATTTTAATTCAGCTTGTGATGGTATGCCGCGTGGTAACATCAAAGTATACACGATCTAAGGTACGAAAGGCATTGCCGGAGGATTTTAGGTATATTATTGATGAACTTATGTATACCGATAACTTTGAGGTTAACAAACAGGAGTATTTTGATAATATTCTCAGCACAATTATAGACATAGGCCGTGCCGACAACTTTATTATTGAGCTTTCCGCCCTTATACAAAAAATGATCATCGACAGGCTACATATTATCGGTGATATCTTTGATAGAGGAAGCGGCGCACATCTTGTTATGGATCATCTTGCTACGATTGACAACATTGACATCCAGTGGGGGAACCATGATATAGTTTGGATGGCCGCCTCATTAGGGCATGGTGCTTCGATAGCAAATGTTATCCGCAACAGTATAAGATACAATAATTTTAGCTGCCTTGAG
>CAYJOX010000301.1:0-1782 GCA_964371915.1 uncultured Oscillospiraceae bacterium | reverse complement strand
AGATAGTTGACGACTCTATAGATAACTTTGTTTATGTCGTTTCGGCAACAGCAAAAGTCATAGATGTAAAAAGAATCATCCTTTATGGGCGGATTTTTGAGAACAGCTTCTATACCGACCTGCTTTTTGACAATTTTTCAAATAATATTATGGGAAATGAGATTTTCAATCGAATTTCTATTAGCGAATACAACTGTAAACTTGAGGCAATAGCAACTGCGATTAAAGCACTTCGTGCATATATTAAACGAGGAGCGATTAATTAATAATTAAAATAATTTAACTACTAACCGGAGACAATATGGAACTTTACAAAGAGCTACAGAAAAAAAATAGTATTGATATCCATCTGGCAACCGATGAATGTTTTTCACCGTATGGAGAGATTCTTAGCATCGACACCGAGGAGATTCAAAAAGCACTAGAGCAGACGCCTATACCCGCAGAAAAGAACATCTATATTGCATCCGATGAAAAACTTGAAAGCTTAGAGGAGATTAAGAAAATTTCTCATGCTGTGTTCGGTGGTATTGAAGCCCAGGCAGGATATTGCAACGGCAGAAACGTTGCTCTTGGAGCCGAGGAGTGGCATGATTGTAGCGAGATTAATATTACCGGAACCCCACTTATACTATTGCTCGCACTTTACAGTGATTTAGAGGATGGTATTTTAGACTCTAAAAAGGTTAAGGCTTTTTATCTTCCGAAAAATACAGTTATCAGATTATACCCTATGGTACTACATTTTGCCCCCTGTGCTGTTACCGATGATGGTTTTCGTTGCATTGTAGGCTTAACTAAAGGGACTAATGCACCGATGACCACGGAGGAGGCAATGCGATATTCTCCATTAAAGGCTGTTAACAAATGGATGATTGCACACCCCGAAAGGCAGGATTTGATTGACGCCGGTGCAAAACAAGGTATCACCGGTGAAAATATAGTTATAGTACATTAAGAAAGGAATTTTAGAAGATGAGCTTAGACAGTTTCAGGTTTAATATGCCCGTAGCCGTACATTACGGTGTAGGCGCAGCAAAGAACATGACCGACCTTATAGAAGGCGAGAATGTACTTATTGTTTGTGATCCGTTTTTATTTAAAAGCGGTACCGCAAAATCGATAGGTGATTCTTTATTAGATAAAAATGTATCCTACTACAGCGATATCGAACCAAACCCCTCAACCATATCTGTAGATGCATGTGCAAAGGCTGCAAGAGATGCAAAGGCAACCACTATTGTGGGTATTGGCGGTGGTAGTGCCATGGATGTTTCCAAGGTTGTGGCCTGCCTAACCACTAACGATGGTAGTATCTACGATTATTATGCCGGTGGAACCGAAACTTTTAAAAACGAGGGTATTCATCTTATCTTAATCCCTACAACGGCCGGCACCGGAAGCGAGGTTACTAACGTAGGTGTTTTTACCGACCCGAAGGCAGGGCGCAAGATGCCGTTTGTTACCGATAAGTTTTGGGCCGACGAGGCACTTATCGATCCCGAGCTTACCTATACCCTACCAGCAGCTGTTACAGCAAGCACCGGCCTTGATGCTTTCTGCCACGCCATAGAGGCCTACTGGAATAAACAAAGCCAACCGATGTGCGACTATATTGCACTGGGTGCAATGGACAAGATATTAAAGAACATCGAAACCGCATTTAACGAGCCTAACAACACCGATGCCAGGGGCGAGATGCTAGTTGCAAGTTTAATGGCAGGTGTTGCCTTTAGCCAGACACGTACAACAGGAATACACGCTTTAAGCTTCCCCTTTACC
>CAYJOX010000300.1:476-1803 GCA_964371915.1 uncultured Oscillospiraceae bacterium | reverse complement strand
CCAATCCAGTGGCAAGACATTCTCGATGAGAAAGAAGGAGGATGCTAACGATTATCGTTACTTCCCAGACCCTGACCTACTGCCTATAGTAAGCACAAAGAAAAAAATTGATGATATATTTGCAACTATTCCAATGTTGCCGGATGCCCGTAAGGAAATATATATTAAAAGTTATGGCCTTACACCATATGATGCCGAGCTTTTAACCAGCGATATGAACATTGCCAACTACTTTGAGGCAGCCGCAAAAAAAACATCACACACGAAAACCCTTGCTAACCTAATGATTGGTGATGTTTTAAGGATGGTTGAGGGGGAGGATGCCTCTCCGAATATCACTAAGGATGTTATAGGAGAGATCGCCGAGCTTATCGGCACAGGCTATGTTAACAGTAGCGTAGGTAAAAGGCTGATTAAGGATTTGTGGGGGAAAGGTAGCTGTGATGTTAAGGGCTATGTAGACGAAAAAGACATGGCGCAGATTAGCGATAAAGATATCCTCGCCGGCTATGTTAAAGAGGTGTTAGAAAAATCTGAAAAATTGGTTGCCGACTATAAAAGTGGAAAAACAAACGCATTTAAGGCGATAGTCGGGCAGGTTATGGCCAAGACCTCGGGTAAGGGAAACCCGATTATTGTTAATGAAATTATTACACAGCTATTGGGTGATTAATATAAGCTTTAGAAAGGGGTGATAGTATGTTTGATAATATCAGTATATTATATTATTTAGCTACACTTGTTTTTGTAAGCTTTCACTCCTTTTTGAACTTTAAGCTTTGCAACCTACTAAGTGAGGATGTCCGTTTTCATAAGGCTTCGCTCTATATTGCCAGTGTGGTAAATGGATTAATTGCACCTATATTTTTAGCCTATGAGTATGATTCAACAACTTCTCCATATTTTGTATGTGCAACAATTTTAATAAGCGAACTGTTTTTATTGTTCAAAGGTCGAGTCACCGGTATAGTTGGTATAGCTATCGGTTCTTTATTGCATCTTTTTGTTATAAGATCTATACTTATCCCGGCTGTTTCAATTGCATATAGCATATCCATGTATAGCGTTAACTTTAGCAGTGAATTTGTACCGTATGTCAATTTAGGAGCGTTTGCAATCCAGGTAATAACCTTAAGTTTGTTTATAGCATTTATCCCGCTTGATATTGTTAGAAAGATAATGGATAGTAAAATCTTTTATCGTGGGCTTTTATCACTTACACTTCTTTTAGCCCTATACATAATATTCAACTCTTACATATTTTTTGTAGATTACTATGCTATAACACTTGCAATACAGGAAATTGTTATAGTTGCACTTATACTAG
>CAYJOX010000300.1:0-466 GCA_964371915.1 uncultured Oscillospiraceae bacterium | reverse complement strand
TTTCTTTTATATTATGCTACTTATGTTAATAGCGGTATTTAATCTCGGGGTATATCGAGAAAAATCAAAGGTGTTAGAGGACAAAATAGATAAGGATAGGGCTATTACCTCGGCAGTACTTAACCTTGCACAGGTTATTATAGAGGTTAACTGTACCGACGATACCATTACAAGACTACTGGTTAATTCAGACGAAAGGCAAACAGAGCATCTCCCTACACTTGCACACTTTTTTATAGCTCAATCTCAAGAGTATACACATCCGGATGATATTAATATTATTAACACCATTAATTCACAAAATTTAATCGATGATTTTGAGAACGGACATGATGAAAAGATACTCGAATACCGATCAAAGGCTATAAAGGCAACTGATACAAAAATCGGTGTGGAATCGGTGAACGAAGAGTACCTATGGTATAGGATGCGAATTAATACCCACCGGGAAGATGATACAAACAAC
>CAYJOX010000299.1:0-1815 GCA_964371915.1 uncultured Oscillospiraceae bacterium | reverse complement strand
CACAAGCTCGTGCTTTTCCGATAGGTTTAAAAGCCTTTCCCACAAATCAGCATTAAGAGCAGGCTTTTTGTCTGATTTAACCCAGTTGTTTTTACGCCAGGATTTTGCCCAACCTTTTCCCAGTGCATCAAGTATATATTTGGAATCACTATATAGCTCTACCTTACAGGGCTCGTTTAAAATTTCTAATGAAGAAATAACCGCCAGCATCTCCATGCGGTTATTTGTAGTGTCGGGATCGCCGCCTACAACCACCTTTTCATGCTCATTATAACGTATTATTCCTGCAAAGCCGCCTGCTCCGGGGTTTCCACTACATGCACCGTCGGTATAGATAATAACTGTTTTTTTCATCTGTTAACCCTTCAAAAAAATAGGGGCGTCCCGATTTAATACCAAGACCGCCCCTACATTATAGTTTTATGTTAATAAAAGATTATAGCGACTGGCCACTCTTTTTGGCCTTCTCCATTCTACTACGTAGATCCTGAAGCATCTTTTGCTTTTCGTCTACAAAGCTGTCGCCCCCATCTTCCTTCTCATCGGTTACTTCCTCTTCCTCTGCTACAACCTCATCAGCCTCTATCTCTAGCTCTAGTGCCGGCGGTGCAGGAGGTGCTTCAACCGGTGCAACTGGCTCTACTACAGGTGCCTCTACAGCTTCTTCCTTAGCAGCGGAAACTGTCTCAAAAAGCGGTGTGCTAACCGGAGCTGCCTCTGCCGGTGTAGGTGCAGCCACATTATCAGATTTATCCGGTGTACCAGCATCTACCGGAATTTCAATATCATTGAAGTCTACAATATCTTCTATCTTCTCGGTAGGCGCACCTGTTGTCTCGGTCGGACGGATAATCTCTACAAAGCCAATGATCTTAGCACCATCGTCTACTGTGAAGTTACAGGCGGAAAGATTACCGTGAATAACAGCATTTTCACGGATTATTGCATGCCCATTAATGTGTACGCTACCCTTAATTTTACCATTAAACTCTAACGATTTACCATTAAGATTACCAACTATAACGGAGTTTCCGGAAACATGAATATTCCCCTCAGAGCTAATATCACCCTTAACAGCTCCATCTGTAATTGTAACATCGTTAGCCTTCATGTTGCCATCAACCTTACCGGTAAGCTGGATAGAATTTTTACTAAAAACGTCGCCCTTAATACCACCGTCAATGTATATGGATGAGTCAGCTGCAATAGTGCCCACTAAAACAGTATCTTTAGTAATTAGGGTTTCACCTGATGCTTTACCGCCGGTAATATCCATAGAGCTTGCCTGGCTAAAAATATCGTTCATATCAACATCTCCTAATAATATAGTATTTATAACAATTGAATTAATTTTAGCACAAGAAAATTGGTTTTGCAACTTATTTTTTAATATTTTGTATATTTTATACATTCGCAGACATTTTATACCAATATATTTCATTAAAAGGAGGGCACTCTTGACATAAGGGCCTATTTTTCGTATAATTTTTAACAAACAAACTTAAATTAACAGAGGTGAATTTGGGAGTCATAAGCTTTCCTATAGACGCAGATTTTATAATGCAAAAAAAACGCTCTCTTTTACGAGAGCTAAAGGATGCAGATGGGCGCATAAATAAAAAAATCGCACTATTCTCCGGCTCGACAATAGGTGAGCTTGAGCCTATCTTGCGCATATTTTTGCAGGATATGGGTATAGAGCCTGAGTTTTATCAGGGTAGTTATGGGCGGTTTTAAGAAGATCTTGTTTTTGATGACGGGTCTTTGGGTGCGTTTAATCCTGATTTAATATATATTCATACATCGGTTCGAAAC
>CAYJOX010000298.1:0-1816 GCA_964371915.1 uncultured Oscillospiraceae bacterium | reverse complement strand
CTGCAACAAATATCGGTTTTTTACTGCGACGCAAAAGATCGGCAATATCGGAATCGGTTGCGGTAAGGCCGGTAAGACCGTCGGTCACAAATATAATTGCATCGGCACAATCGATGGCAAGCTCTACCTGAAGGCGCATCTCGGTTAACATACTGTCACCGGAAGTAGGCTCAAGCCCACCTGTGTCTATCAAGGTGAACTCCTTGCCGAGCCACTCACAGTCGGCAAAGATTCGGTCTCGGGTAACGCCCGGGGTGTCCTCCACTATGGAGAGGCGGCGGCCACACAACTTATTGAAAAGTGTGCTTTTACCGACATTTGGTCGGCCGACTACGGCGACAATTGGCATATGTTAATCCTTTCAGTGTATATAACTATTCAAACACCGTTATCTCGGTGCAAAGTTCCTTCTCTATCTGCCCGGGTGTCATATCATCAAGGGTGATATCACCCTGTGCCCTTAGCATCTCCGAAGGTATTAATAACCGGTTGGTTTTCAACCTTCCCTTTAGCTGAGTGATAAGATCCTGGCCGGTAAGTAGGCCGGCAACAGTAACACCATGGCCAAAAAAATCGTTTACAACGGTGTGGACATGTGCATCGGTCAACGATTCGCACATCTGTTTCATAAGCGGTGTTGCCAGTACACCTGTTGCAAGGTCAAAGCCACCGCCCATACGGTGAAAACGCCCCTTGTTTTTATCGTAAAAGTTACGCCACATCCCTACGCCGTTTTCAAGCTGTAAAAAATCTTCGTAGTGGCGCCTGGGTGGAATGGGTTTCTTGGCAAGCAGATATATTTCATCGGATGCAAAGAATAATCTTGTGCCGTTTTTCTTTAGGCTTTCTTTTGCAAAACGCTCAATTATCTGTAGGCCTTGAAGGGCTGTATCGGAATTAAACGGTGTAAGGGGATAAAGGTTGTCCCTATATTTGGTAAGGCCTACCGGTACCGCACTTACACTCTGTACAGCGGGGTATAGCTTTTCAAGCTGAGATAGGCTGTATTCAAGCTGACGGCCATCGTTAAGCCCAGGGCAGAGCACAAGCTGTATGTTCATAGATATGCCTGCCTTTGCAAAGCGGGGGATAAGGGAGAGTGCTTCGCCGGCACCTGGATTGCACATCAACTGGCAACGTAGCTGTGGGTCCATGCTGTGAACCGAAATATTAAGCGGCGAGAACTTCATTTTTAGGATACGTTCTATAAGCTGCTCGCTTAGGTTTGTAAGGGTGATATAGTTGCCCATTAAAAAGGATAGCCTCTCGTCATCATCCTTGAGATAGAGTGATTCACGCATCCCTTTAGGAAGCTGGTCGATAAAACAAAATATACATCTGTTTTTGCAGCTGCGCTTGCCGTTGTAAAGATCACCCTCGAATATTAATCCGAGTGGCTCTGATTCCTCTTTATCGATCGTAACAGTTCTGCCCTCTAGTTCGATTTCAAGCCTAGATGCGTAACAATAAAAACCATAATCAAGGCTGTCCTCGACAACCTTTGAATTTATGGTTAGTAGCCTATCTCCGGCCTTAATGCCGGCATGTTGTGCTATTGAATCCTTTTCAATTCCAATAATAGTTGCCAAAGTAATCTCCGATATAAAAATAACAGGCTGTAGCAGATGCCGCATAGCAGCCTTGCCACAGCCCGATTAATTCGCCCTGTTATAGGTTTATTAGCTCTCTACCTTAATTACTTCTCTGCCCTTATATTGGCCACAGGAAGGACAAACATGATGAGGGAGTTTTTTCTCTTTACAGTTTGGGCAGGAGGCAAGTGTCGGAGCGGAAATTTTCCATACCGACGAACGAC
>CAYJOX010000297.1:1306-1819 GCA_964371915.1 uncultured Oscillospiraceae bacterium | reverse complement strand
ACACAAAAACCTTTCTAACAAACTATATCGTAAAGAGGATTTATTATCGACAAGCATATCTGCTACAACCGAGCGATCCCCAACCGTCACCAGTAACTCACGCGCCCTTGTAACCGCCGTATATAGAAGGTTGCGATAGCATAATCTTTTTGGTATATCGGTAAGTGGAAGTATTACACAGCTAAACTCACTCCCCTGGCTTTTATGTACCGTTATTGCATAGGCATGTTCAAGCTCTATTAGCTGTTCTGTTTCGTAGTTATACTCGCGGTCATCCATAACTATTTTGATGGTGTTTTTACGTTTATCTATTGCGGTTATATATCCAATATCACCGTTAAATACACCGCTACCCTCAAGCCCACCATCCTTGATAAACTGAATATCATAGTTGTTCTTGGTCTGCATAACCTTATCGCCTACCCTGAATATTCTATCCCCAAAGCTAAGCTGTTGCTTTTCTTCGCTAGGCGGATTTAAAAGGTTTTGCAGTAACGGGTTTAACTCCTGTGT
>CAYJOX010000297.1:0-1296 GCA_964371915.1 uncultured Oscillospiraceae bacterium | reverse complement strand
CGGACATACTATTGTACCCATACCTGTTAGGTAATCGAAAGGTAGCAAGGTCTAGTACAGTCTTTTGTGCCTTATCACCACACTGCTCTAGAAAGTAGTAATCTCCACTTTTGTTATCGCATACCGGAAACTCTCCTCTTTGTATCCTGTGTGCATTACTAACTATCAGGCTGCTTTGCGATTGGCGAAATACCTCCTTTAGCTCTACCTCCGGTAGCTTGTGCGATTCCTTTATGCTTTTAAGAATATTACCCGGCCCTACCGAGGGTAGCTGGTCATGGTCACCTATCATTATAAGCCTTGCATGGGATGGTAATGCCTTTAGCAATGATAAGAACAAAAAAATATCAACCATCGACATCTCATCCACAATTACAACATCTACCTTTAGCGGTTTATGCTCGTTGTGCACAAAGGTTAGCTCCTCACCACCACCAAAATTCACCTCTAGCAGCCTGTGAATAGTAGTTGCATCACGCCCACAAAGCTCGGTCATCCTCTTTGCCGCTCTACCTGTCGGCGCAACAAGTGCCGTTATCTGCGCCGTTCCTTCAAGTAAAGAAATTATAGCCTTAACGGTAGTGGTTTTTCCGGTACCCGGCCCACCGGTAAGTAAAAAAACACCACAACTAAGTGCCCCTTTAATGGCACTTCTTTGCAGGCTTTCATAACTAAATCCATCCAGCTGTTGTAGCCGCTCTACCTTTTTATCGAAATTGTCTATATGTATCGCCTTGCGCTGTGCAAGGTCTAAAAGACGTGATGCTATCTCCCTTTCTGCGTTATAAAATTCAGGCAGATAGATGAACGAGTTATTATTGGCAATATGATTAACAATACGCCCATAGTCACACTCTTCAAGTAGGATAGTTTCTATCCTCTCCTCCTCCACCCCTAAAAAGCCGGAGACAGTGTCTATAAGCCTATTTTTAGGCACACAGCAATGCCCGTTAGAGTTATTGTGCCTTATTACATAGTAAAGGCCCGCAACAAGCCTCTCGTTCCCCTCTCTATCAAAGCTAAACTCTGCCGCTATCTTATCGGCAACGGTAAAATCCATAAGCACCGGGAAGTTACAAAGTATATATGGGTTTTGTGCTACAAGGTCGGTAACGTTCACGCCGTAGGTATTATACGCCTGTATGGCAATGCTTGCCTCTATGCCGAGGGATGATAGCTGTACAATAGTTTCTCTAAGCCCAAACTGGCGGTTAAACTCCTTGCATATCGCCTTTGCCTTCTCGGCATTAATTCCCTTAACCTTTGCTAGCCTTTCCGGGGAGGTACAAAGAACCT
>CAYJOX010000296.1:0-1841 GCA_964371915.1 uncultured Oscillospiraceae bacterium | reverse complement strand
ATGGGCTGTATGGGGCGGATATACTATTAAGATTTCCGAGCGTAGGTGCAACCGAAACACTAATGATGGCAGGTGCAACCGCAACAGGGACTACAACAATTCGTAATGCCGCAAGGGAGCCGGAGGTTTGTGATCTTGCAAGGTTTTTACGTAGCGCCGGTGCTAACATCATGGGTGAGGGCACCGAGACAATCGTAATAGATGGAGTAGAGGCCTTAACAGGAACCGACTATAAGATAATACCGGACCGAATAGAAACGGCGACATACCTATGTGCGGCCGCCGCCACAGGGGGGGAGATAGAAGTATCAAAGAGTAATCCTAAAGATGTTGAGCCACTTTTGAAAATATTATCGGGAGCAGGGGCTAAGATAAACGTTAAGGGGGACGTTATTAACCTAAGCTGTAGCAGGAGGCTAAAGGGTATCGGCTACATCGAGACACATGTTTTTCCGGGCCTTGCAACCGATATAGCACCTCTGCTTGCCGCGGCTATGCTCAAATCAAAAGGCAAAACAGTAATAAATGATACTATCTTTTGTGACAGGTTTAGGTGTGCAGATGAGTTTTCGAAGTTTGGAGCCTCTGCAAGCAGAAAAAACAGCAGTGTATACATTGAAGGAACGCAGGAGATATTCGCAGCATCGGTCAGCGCAGGCGATTTAAGAGGAGGCGCCGCACTGCTTATTGCAGCATTGGCAGCAACCGGAGAGAGTGTTATAGATGGGGTTGACTTTATACGTAGAGGTTACCAAAATATTGTAAGCTCATATCGTTCGTTAGGAGCGGACATTAAATATTGTTAAAGGTAGTTTTATGAATAAAAAAAGAAAACTGAATAAAAACAAAAAAAAGGGGACAGATCTTCGAGCTGTAGCAGGTTCTCGGCATGAAGAAAGCAATAAAACAGCCACGAATATAGGAACTGCAGGAACGCTTAAGCCCAAAAGAGGGCGCCTTACTAAAACGGCATCACGTAGAAGGCGTGCAAGAAAAAAAGCATTTATGATGGCGCTTATCGTTTTGTTGAGCATAACGGGCGCAGTGGCTACCTTTGTGCTTGTTTTTCGGTTAGAGACTGTTACGGTTGAAGGGCAAAGTATCTATGGCGATAACGAGCTAATAGGGCTAATTCCAATAGTTAAAGATGAGAACATATTTATGTTTAGCCCAACCGAGGTTGAAGAGAAGATACTAGACGAGTTTGTCTACATAGAAACGGTTGATGTTCGCCGCCACCTGCCGGCTACTATCAGTATCGAGGTAACACCGTCCATAGAAAGGTATGCAATAGAGATTGGTGGGGATCGTTATATAATTTCCAGCTCGCTTAAAACTCTAAGGATAGCTGAGGAGGGAGACGTGTTTTGTGGCATTGTTGGTTTAAATCCAATGCTTCCGGAGATAGGCGAACCGTTAGAGTCGATTGATGAAAATAAGCAAAATATGTTGCTTTTGTTATTAGAAGAGCTGGAAAAGGTTCAGATGCTTGAAAAGGTAGTCGAGATAAATATCACCGACACACTAAATATGGAATTTATCTATGATGGGAAAATTACAGTTTTACTCGGCAGTGATATATCCATGGATTACAAAATGCAGATGATAAGTAAGGTTTTAAGGGAAAGTATACAGGAAAGTGAGGTAGGCGTAATCGATGCAAGTGTGCCGGGGAAGGTAGTTTTTAAAGCAGCATAAAGTACATATTTAGTATCTTTTAAAAGTTTTTTATCAAAAGGTATTGAAATAGTATGGGTTTTCTGATATTATTTATAAAGATATAACCATATATATGAATTCTAAGGAGGAATTGTAGTGGCTTTCCACCTCGATGAAGAACT
>CAYJOX010000295.1:0-1843 GCA_964371915.1 uncultured Oscillospiraceae bacterium | reverse complement strand
ATAGGTTAGCAGTATAGCCCTTTTAGTCTGCAACACAGCATAAAGATTAGATACATTATACTTGAAAAGCCCTACAATTGTAAATGACAGTGCATAGATAAAGATCCCTACCTCGAAAATTTCTTCTGCCTGTGGCGATAGGCCAAACCAACCGCCGAGATTTGATCGCTGTGAAATTACAAAAACAGTTAATATACCGGAAAAAATAAAAAGCAGGATAAGTGCAATCTTTTTAATCTTGGCAAGCCTATCATAATCTCCTGCACCTACGCAGCTACTTATAAGCGGTTGAACCCCATTACTCACACCGGTTAGTATCGACTGCACCGGAAATATAATGTAGGATATAACCGCATAGCTTGCAACAGCCGCTGCCCCACCATACTTTATACACTGTAGATTTGTAAACATAAGTACAATAGATGGCGATACGGTTATCCCAAAGGTTGCAATCCCTATCTTGGAAATTCTGCTAAGCTCTACCCTGTTAAGCTTAAACCTAAACGAACCCTCCCTAAGAATAACCACAGCGCCCATAACAGCAACAATAAACTGTGAAAAAACGGTTGCAAGAGCCGCACCCTGCACACCAAGCTCTAGAATAAAAATCAAGATATAGTTAACAATTATATTCACAGTTGTACCGATAGTCATGAATATCATCGCCAAAACAGCCTTGTTTTTATTGCGAAGGATAGGGATAACCCCTGTTCCAACCGCCTGAAAGATACTACCAAGAATTAAAATATAGGTATATTGGGTCGCACCAACATATACATCACCACTAGCACCTAGAAGCCTTAAAATGCTTGTATAGCTTGGTAATAAAAGCAGAGTTGCCGTTAGAGAAACAACTATGATAAATGATAATGTTATGTATAAAACATCTCTGCTTCGCTCGGTATTGCCTCGCCCCTTCTCAAAAGACATTAGCACACTGCCGGCGGTACCTATAGTTACCCCTATTGCATTTATGCAGGCTATAAGGGGCCATGATATGTTAACCGAGGCAAGCCCGGTATCACCGGTTGCATTGCCGACAAACAGCCCGTCTACAACCCCATATAATGCCACCATAGTAAGCGAGAGTACCGTGGGCAGGCAATTTCTGAGAATCTCCCAAACTAAAGATTTTTGCATCTCTTTGTCCTCTATATATGCATTTTAAAACATCGACATTGCTTTAATCATGAAATCGGTGCAAAATGATTTTAACACCAACTTCATTTTCTATCAAGATACAATCGTAGCATCGTTATGTTGCTACGATATTTTTCTTACACAAAGGCGTGGCTATCTACCCTCATTTTCCTTAGGGTTTCGCATCGTTAATGATATTCTGCCCTTTGCATTATCCACATCCATCACCCAAACGGTAATAATATCACCTACCGCAAGCACCTCTGCCGGGTGTTTAATAAAGCGGTTTGTAATCCTACTGATATGCACAAGCCCATCCTGATGAACACCAATATCCACAAACGCTCCGAAATCCACCACATTGCGAACGGTACCCTGTAGTTCCATCCCCTTCATAAGGTCTTTCATATCCAGCACATCACTGCGCAGCATAGGGGGTGGCAGGGTATCACGAATATCTCTACCGGGGCGCAGTAGCTCATCTAATATATCCTGTAGGGTGGGCCTACCTATGTTAAGCTGTTTTGATAGGTTATCAAGCCCTATCTCTTTAGCCTTTTTATCCAGCTGTGCTATCTCTGCACCGCCTATATCCTGTGGCTTATATCCGCATATCGATAAAAGCTCCTTAGCGGCATCATAGCTTTCGGGGTGAACCGCCGTCCTATCGAGCGGGTTTTCGCCATCGGCAAGCCTTAAAAAC
>CAYJOX010000294.1:0-1862 GCA_964371915.1 uncultured Oscillospiraceae bacterium | reverse complement strand
CGATAGTTTAAACGGCAACGAACCGGAATTTATCTGGTTAGCAAGTGTTGTTGCCTGCTCTGCATCCTCCATACCGGTAATTATTGCTTCGCCCTCGGTTATTGCACTGTTAACAAACGGAACCGATATCATGGTATCGTCCATCCAGATGGATATATATCCTGTGCCTGCAAGCTCTGTGGTTGCCTCTGCAAACTTAACCGCACCATCGCTGGTTAGATCAAGCTGAACTACATACTCCGAGATACCGCTTTCATTTTGCTGTATTCCCGGGGTAGCACTTTCTATGTCCACACCCTCAAGGATTATGTTTTCGGCGGTTGTACCGGATGGCAAACCATCTTCGTCGGTTTCTAACCCTTCACGGAAGGTGAGCACAGCAGTAGCACCCAGCTCTGCAATTGCAGCCTCAGGGTTGAACTCAGTCTCGCCCGTTCTCCATGGGAAACGCACGATAATCCTATCCTTATTGTAGTCGAGGTACACCTCATAGTCGGTGATGTTTAGCGAAACAAGCCTGGTTTCAATTACACTTTCAGCACTGTCCATCTGTTCGTCGGTAGCATCTATGCCGTCTGCCGGCATAAATGTAACATCAACACCGCCCCTAATGTCTATTCCAAAACGGATGTCATCCATCCCTTTTACATAGACAGTCTCGGTATCACCATAGTAGGTGGAAACACCGAAAAAGGCTGTGAAGGCCAGAACAAAGATAAAAACAGCAACTACGAAAAACCATATCTTACCGGTTCTTTTCATATTTTGTCTATCCTAAAATTTATCTAACCGTATTATTATAACGTTTTTTTTGCTATCAGTCAATCCCAAGGTAATAAATTTAGCAGATTATTTGCAACTATTAAAGCTATTGTGCAAGTTTTTCTGCCGCAGCAATCTTTACTGCAAGTGTAAACACCTTTAGGGCTGACTCAAGCTCCTCGATAGGTGGGAAGGTAGGTGCGATACGTATATGTGTATCCTGTGGGTCGTTGCCATAGGGGAATGCCGCACCGGCAGGGGTAAGCACCACTCCGGTTTCTTTACAGATTTCAACACAACGTTTGGCAGTTCCCGGCATAGCCTCAAAGTTAATAAAGTATCCACCCTGAGGGTTAAACCAGTTAACAAGCCCTTCACAAGGTGCAAGCTCTTCCTTAAAATATCTGTCACAGATATCAAACTTTGGGTTTAGCAGGTCGGCATGTTTTTTCATATGCTCAAGAAGCACGCTCTTGTTCTTTAAAAACTTAACATGGCGTAGCTGGTTAACCTTGTCAAAGCTAATAGTCATAGGCTGCATCCTGTTTACAAGGTAGCTTATGTTATTGTCGCAGGCTGCAAGTGCTCCCACGCCAGCACCGGAGAATGTAATCTTGCTGGTAGAACAGAACATCAACACGCGTTGAGAGTTACCTGCCTTAATAGCAAGCTCTAGAATAGGTAGTACCTCTTTTGGGTTATCAACAAGGTGATGCACACAGTAGGCATTATCCCAAAAAATCTTAAAATCGATAGATGCGGTTTTCATCTCGGCAAGGCGGCGAATAGTATCATCGCTATACACATAGCCCTGTGGGTTAGAGTATTGCGGTATACACCACATACCTTTTATGCTCTTATCCTCTGCCACAAGCTTTTCCACAATATCCATATCGGGGCCGTCTTTAGTCATCGGTACGGTAATCATCTCTATGCCGAAATCCTCGGTAATTGTAAAATGGCGGTCATACCCAGGGGAGGGGCATAAAAATTTAGGGTTTGTGCACTCCTGTAACGGTTTTTCACTATCGGAAAGACCTTTTCTCCACCATATCTCCATCATGGCATACATGAGGTTAAGGTTGGAGTTACCACCCACG
>CAYJOX010000293.1:0-1880 GCA_964371915.1 uncultured Oscillospiraceae bacterium | reverse complement strand
AACATTAATGCCGACACTGCTGCATCCAGAATTGCAAGTGCTTTAAAGGCGGAAAGCCTTATACTAATGACCGATATTAAAGGGCTATTAGAGAACAAAGAGGATGAGAGTACATTAATTCCGGAGGTAAGTGTCAGTGATGTTCCACATCTTATAAAGCGTGGAATTATATCCGGTGGGATGATACCAAAGGTAGATTGCTGTGTCGAGGCGGTACGACGAGGTGTTAACCGCACATTTATACTTGATGGGCGCGAAAAACACGCCATACTTATCGAAATTCTGTCCGACAAAGGTAGCGGCACAATGTTCTACTGATAGGAGATTAATAATGACATTTGAAAATATACAGGATAGCTATAATAATTCTATTACAGGCACCTATGCACGCTTCCCAATATGTATAGAGAGGGGTGAGGGCGCTCTGTGCTATGGAATAGAGGGTAAAGAATATATAGATTTTACAACAGGTATCGGCGTTAACAGCTTGGGCTTTTGTGATAAAGGCTGGGCAAAGGCCGTTTCAGATCAGGCTATAAAGTTAAACCATATATCCAACCTATATTACACACTGCCGGGTGTAGAACTTGCTACACAGCTTTGTGGGCGAACAGGCTATAGTAACCTGTTCTATGCAAACTCCGGAGCAGAGGCTAACGAGGGCGCCATAAAGGCGGCAAGAAAATACTCATTTGACAAATATGGTAGGGACAGGCACCAAATTATCACTCTTGTTAACTCCTTTCACGGCCGTACTGTAACCACCCTTTCCGCAACAGGGCAGGATTATTTCCACAACTACTTCTTCCCATTTACCGAGGGCTTTTCCTACTGCCCCGCCGGTGATATAGCCGCATTTGAAGATATAATCAGCGATAAGGTTTGCGCCGTTATGATTGAGTTCGTTCAGGGAGAGGGCGGCGTTATCAGCCTTGAAAAGGATTATATAGAGCAGCTTTTTAACATTTGTAAAGAAAAGGACATTCTTATAATTGCCGATGAGGTTCAAACCGGTATCGGCCGTACCGGTAAACTTCTTGCATCACAGCATTATGGTGTACAGCCGGATATTACAACCCTTGCTAAGGGGCTTGGTGGTGGCCTACCTATCGGTGCAGTTCTTTTTAACGAAAAAACTAAGGGCACCCTTTCGGCCGGAACGCACGGTTCCACCTTTGGCGGTAACCCCATAGCGGCCGCAGCGGCACTGTATACCCTTAAACAGATTGACGATGAGATGCTTTCTTTAGTTACCGAAAAGGCAGAGCATGCAAAAAAGCGTCTAGTCGCAATGAAAAACGTTAACGCTGTAGACGGCCTTGGCTTAATGCTCGGGGTAGACATCGCACCCCTTATAGCCGGCGATGTTGTAAAGGCCGGAATAGAAAAGGGCATACTACTTCTTACGGCGAAAGAAAAGGTTCGCCTACTTCCACCGCTTAATATACCGATAAATGTTCTGGACAGAGGACTTGATATTATAGAGGAACTTCTATCTTAGCTAAACGAAAGGAATTTTTAATGGAGCATCTACTAAAACTTGCAGACCTTACAAGCGATGAAATAATAGATATACTTAACCTTGCCGACCAGCTAAAATATCAGCAGATGCACGGGCTACCACACCGCCACCTTGAGGGTAAAACACTCGGCATGATTTTTCAGAAACCCTCAACCCGTACTAGGGTATCTTTCGAGGTCGGAATGTATCAGCTTGGTGGATCGGCACTATTTCTATCCTCAAACGACCTGCAGATAGGCAGAGGCGAACCTGTTTGCGATACCGCTAGAGTTCTTTCTCGTTACCTTGACGGAATAATGATAAGAACCTTCGAGCAATCGGAGGTAGAACAGCTTGCCGAGCATGGCAGTATACCGAT
>CAYJOX010000292.1:0-1912 GCA_964371915.1 uncultured Oscillospiraceae bacterium | reverse complement strand
CCGTAGGCACGGTTATAGCACGTTTTAGCGAGCTTGTGATGGTTCTTATCTATATGCATTTTATCGAAGGTACATTAAAGATGCGTATAAAGGATTTTTTGCATTTTAACAAGGCACTTATACCGGATTATGTACGGTACAGCCTGCCGGTGGTAGGCAACGAGATTATATGGAGTATAGGTACCACCTGCGTTACAATGATTATCGGCAATATAGGCTCACATTTCGTTGCGGCATACAGTATTGCCGGCCTTGTGTTTCAGATAGCCAGCGTTGTATCTTTCGGTATTGCATCCGCTGCCGCTGTGCTGTGTGGCAAATGTATAGGGGGCGGTGGCACAAGGCTACAGGCGCAAAAGCTTGCCCACAACCTAACGTTGGTGGTGTTTATTGTAGGTGTAATCTCGGGAACCTTTATATTCCCAATGCTTTATGATGTGACAGAGGAGGCATCTAAACTTGCCAGCCAGATGATAATGGTAATGGGAATAATAATGCCGATTGCGGCAATAGATGTACTAAATATAGTGGGTATCCTACGTGGTGGTGGCGATACGAGAACATCGCTGATTATAGATTGCAGTGCGGTGTGGGGCATTAGTATACCGCTTGGGCTAATAACCGGCTATCTGCTTGGGTGGGAACCTATATTTGTATACATGGTGATGAGATCAGACACCATATTTAAGGCAACCGCATCCCTTATTAGGGTGCTATCCGGCAGATGGATAAGGAATGTAACAAAGGATAGGAATGGGTAAAACCCAGCCGGATTACAGCTGGGCTTGAAAAGCTATTTGCAAAGAAATCGTTACCCGGAATGTGGCATTATATAATTTTACGAAAAACTAACCTGCCGGCTATCACAGCCGGCAGGTTAGTTTTAGCCCTTTTACGAATTTTATCGCCTATGAATAAATTAATATTTATCTGCCACAATATGTAGTAACTTAGCATCTACGGAGGTAGCAGGGTGATTTGTAGTACCGATATAACAGGGTTTAAAAGAAATGTAAAGACACTGGTGCAGGACACCATACGTACAAACGGTAGGGTAAGAATTACTACCGATGAGGGGAATGCCGTTGTTCTTAGCGAGCGGGAGTATATGTCGATTGTAGATTTTAACAATTCACAAAGGCCGATAAACGATATTAACAACCAATCCTTTATCGATTGGTAGGGTTATGGCTGTTTAACTATACTCAGGTTTCTTCTTATGGTTATCTCTCCCCTCCACTCCGGTGTTCTGCCTTTTAGCTGTTTGGCCATACCCTGTGTGGTGTAGACAGGATTGATATCATCACAAAAACAGGGTAGCCCCCTTGCCGGTGATGCATTTGCAGGACATACCCTTTGGCAGATATCACAGCCGTATACACTGCCGGCCGCCTTTAATATCTCTGCCTGCTTGTTGCTGATCTCCCCCTTTTTTTGGCTAATGTAGGAGGCGCACTGGGTGCGATCAAAATACTCCCCCAATGCATCGCCCGGGCATGCACTGATACAGCGCTTGCAGCCGCTACAGTAACCACGTACATGCCTAACGGCGCCGAGTAGCTGTGGCTCTACCGAGGTAGCTATCGTAGCTATATATACATAGCTGCCGTACAGCTCGTTTTGTAAAAGATTATTTTCCCCTTTTTTACCAAGGCCGGCCTCCTGTGCGGCGGCAACCTCGTTAAAGGGTGAATCATCCACAAACAGCTCGAAATAATCATCTGCAAAGAGTCCTTTTAGCCGCTTTATATCCGGCTGAAGCTGCTCTTTTATAACATTATGGTAATCAAACTGTGATGCAAACATAGCACAGTTACCGCCCACGGCCTCCTCACAGTAGTAGGGGAACAGCATTACAATAAGGCTCTTAACATCGGCGGGCACCCTGTTTTTATTTGCGCTTTCCCGCACT
>CAYJOX010000291.1:0-1932 GCA_964371915.1 uncultured Oscillospiraceae bacterium | reverse complement strand
CTTCCGGCGACGATGTAAACATCATGGTATTTGATACCGAGGTTTACTCTAACACAGGTGGACAGGCAAGTAAGGCAAGCCAGATCGGTCAGGTTGCACAGTTTGCTGCTGCCGGTAAGGGTATTGGCAAAAAAGACCTTGCAGCTATTGCAATGAGCTATGGTTATGTATATGTTGCACACATCGGTATGGGTGCAGACATGAACCAGACAATTAAGGCTATCAAGGAAGCTGAAAGCTATCCAGGTCCATCCATCGTTATCGGCTACTCACCCTGTGAGATGCACGGCTTAAGCGGTGGTATGGGTAACAGCCAGCATGAGATTAAGCGTGCTGTTCAGGCAGGCTACTGGCATCTGTTCCGCTTCGACCCACGCCTAAAGGCTGAGGGTAAGAACCCCTTCATCCTTGACAGCAAGGAGCCGACAGGCGATTACGAGGAGTTCATCAGGAGCGAAGTTCGTTACAAACGCCTTGCACTTGCGTTCCCGGATAGGGCAGAAGCACTGTTCGATAAGGCAGCAGATACTGCTAAGGATAAGTACGAGCACCTTGTAAGGCTTTCAAAACTTTATAACATTAACTAATTATAGTTAAATATTATAATTCCCCTGCTACTTGTAGTGGGGGAATTATTGTATTTCCTTTTATTGTGTGATATAATATAATAAATTTAGCTTTGGAGTATTAATGGGCAAACTAATAGAAAAATTGAAAAGCTCGACTCAATATGAGCTGGAAACACAGAAAGATTGTAAGGCTGAGATTGATAAAAAAAACCTAGATATATTAACCTATGTAATAATAGGTTGTATAGCTGTATTTTTTGGTAGGGTTTTAGAGGCTGTATTTTATTACAGCAAGGCTAACGGTAATCACTCATTAACTATATTGAACATAATTTTATTTGCCTATTGTGCAATATTGCTAGCCTACATTAAACGAAATAAAACCGATGTAAATATAACGGCATTAGTTTATATAACAGATTTTATCTTGGTCGCATACTCTGTGGTTGTGGCGGCGTTTACCACGGAAGATGAGGTTACAGTAACCTTTGTAGTTGCACTTTTTATGATTCATGCCCTTTGGGTAGATATGAGCTGGAGGATAAATCTAGCCGCAATTATCGCCACCATAGCATATCTTTATGTTATATATTGGTTTAAACCTCCAACAATTTATGAGGTAGAGGTAGTTAATACAGTAACGGTAGCGGCACTTGCAGCGGTACTTGGATACATGTTGCGAAGTTCACGCATGGAGAGCTTTGTAACAAAGAGGGTGCTACAGATACAGGTGTATACCGATTCATTAACCGGCCTTTCAAACCGTAGAAGATTATTTGAGGATCTTGCAAGGTTACAGGATAAGGCATCTCCCTCTAAGGCAACTGCCTTTGCACTACTTGATATAGATTATTTTAAGAACTATAACGATAGCTACGGGCATCAGATAGGCGATAGCTGCCTAAAAAAACTGGGAGATTGTTTTTTAAACCTGCAGGATAGTAATACACATTTTTATCGTTATGGCGGGGAGGAGTTTGTTGCAGTTTTTGCTGATTATGAAAGGGATGGTGTAGATAAGCTACTAGAAAATCTTGCAGCGGATATAGGTAGGCTGAATATAGAACATGTAGCATCGCCTTTTAAATTTGTTACCTTAAGTATAGGTATATCGATTGTAGAGAATAAAGATGTAAGAACGTACGAATCTTACCTTACAAGGGCCGATATAGCGCTTTATAAAGCTAAAGAATTAGGGCGTAACAGGGTGGTGTATTACAGCAACGATTTAAAACATACCGTAAAGCATTTTGAAAGCAAGATGAGGCAACGTTAGCTAGTTTATTGTATCAATTCTTAATAAATAATTGTTTGACAAACTTTAAAATATGTGGTAAAATCATTTCATCGCCTTTAATTGGGT
>CAYJOX010000290.1:0-1952 GCA_964371915.1 uncultured Oscillospiraceae bacterium | reverse complement strand
CTTGGTTGGCTTTCCCCTATTGAGTTCCTTGTCCAATATGTTTGACAAACCTACATTTTTACATAATGTAAAGGTTAATATCCAAACAGTATACTGATATAAAAGCCAAAAACGTTGACTTAAAAAAATGTTTATGATAAAATATAAAAGTTAGCTTTTGCTAACTCGAAAAATTCTTGTGAACACTAAGGAAAGGCAAAAATATGAGTATAGGCAGAATAGTTTTTCTTGTAATAGGATGTATAGGGCTTATTCTCGGTGCAATAGGTGCAGTAGTGCCCCTTTTACCGTCGTTTCCGTTTTTGCTGATTGCCGCAATAGGTTTTGGGAAAAGTAGTGAGCGGCTCGATAGATGGTTTAAAGGTACAAACCTTTACAAAAAAAATCTCGAAAGCTATGTTAAAGGCCAAGGCATGACAAGATCGACAAAGATAAGGATCGTAGTGGCGGTAACGGTTTTAATGACAATAGGCTTTTTAATGATGATGTCGGTGCCGGTTGGCCAGGCTATACTGTTTTGCGTATGGGTTATACATATTGTCTATTTTGTATTTATAGTGAAGACAAAAAACAACGAAGGATAAAGGTGCTATTTATCCCTAATAACCAAGATCTTCTAAAACCTCAAACATAATATCCGGCCTATCGGTAATTATGCCATCGCATCCTAATAATATCAGCTCCTGCATCTCCTGCCTATCGTTAATTGTCCAGTAGTGCAAAAACATATTGTTATCGTGTGCCATATCAGAAATAATAGTATTATCTAATGGTATTATATTAAGCGAGGTTGGTAGCTGCAATCCGGCGTGTTCGTAGTTAATAAACCTACCAAAGCCAAAAAAGTTTGCAACGATAAGCTGTGCAGCGCTACCGAAATCAGTAGAAATATTAACCTTTTCATCCTTTATGTCCTTAAAATGTTCCATTACATCATTGTTAAATGATGCTACACAGACATTTTCTTCTAAAGAATGCTCACCTATAAGCCTGTTTAGCTCCTCCCCAGCGGCAAGCCCATCTGCCCCTTGATCCTTAATCTCCATAATATATAGAGTATCATCACCGAACGTTGCAAACATCTCCTCAACCGTCATCGGTACAAGTGTTTTTAAAACATCGGGAGAAGTTTCATTCCTATAAGGTGTAGTACCCTGTAAATCTACAAAATTGTAGCCGAAATTGAGACCGCAAATCTGATCGTATGTAAAATCTCTTACCGCACCGGTAGTGTTTGTCGTTGCGTCTATTGTTAAATCATGGTGAGTTACTAAAATATTGTCCTTGGTTAGGCATAGATCCATCTCTAAAACATCTACACCCATATTAAAACTTTCTTTAAATGCCATTACAGTATTTTCAGGGTAGAGATGTTTGGCGCCACCATGGGCAATAACTAATGGGGCCTCCCCTTGCTCCTTTACAAACATAGAGCTATGTTCAAAGCCGCCATAGGGTATAAACCGAATAATGATATAGGATATTACAAGTATGGATAAACCTACAAGTAGTATCTTTTTTACCTTGTTATGCTTTAGTTTTGGTTGTTGCTTATCGCCCATTTTTATTCCTTTTTACTCATTACGAAGTGCCCGGCTTGCCGTAGCCGGCAATGTACACATTTCTTTCCCTAATCTCACCGTTAAGGTAAAAGGGGCCGAAATACATTGTTGATTTATGAACTATAAATATACTATAGTTAGGCGGGTTAGTCAACTCTTTTTCTCTCGATATACTTTTGTTTAGTTTACAGATTGCGATTCAAATTATTTAGGCATACAGGCGAGCTCTCGGCATAACATCCATAATATGCAGTGGCTAGGGTTACTTGTCCTTACAGCTATTCCTGCTTAAATTACCGCCTCCATGCCTAATAGTGTTAGCGTTGACACAACTTGTTCGCTATGATATACTGGCATTGAAATCAAATAAAGCTACTCGTAGAATGCTGG
>CAYJOX010000289.1:0-1967 GCA_964371915.1 uncultured Oscillospiraceae bacterium | reverse complement strand
CTTAGTAATAATGCGCCAAGCTTCTTGAATTTCATCACGTCTCCTCCTAATTAATAAAAATAAAATCTCGGTATAGTTCGGATTGTTTCTATCTCCGGATACGTTACCGGATACGTTTCCGAAACTTGCTCTAATTTTACCACACAAATTAAATATTTCAAGTGTTTTTTAGAATTTCTCAAAAACATACAATAATTAGAATTTATATTGTACGAATTACACAAACGGGTTGTTTTAAAGGTTTGCCTGCACCGCTAGGCGATTTTATCTTGGAAAATTTTAATTTTTAGCCTGTGTTATTCTGCCTTATATATCGCAGATAGTTGCGGCTATAATCGTTGTTAGGGTGGCGGTAAGGCATGTGTGGCTACCAAAGGTAAAAAAGGATGAAGCAGGGTGAAAATAGCCGGCATAGTGGTAAGATTGCTAGGTAATAATAAAACTTGATATAACACCTAATTTATGATATACTTTACAGAATAAAAGTTAAAGGAACAGGTAAGAATGGGATTTTTTGATAAACTAAAGCAGGCTCTTCGCGGCACAAGAGAGGCGGCGATAGATAGCGAGGAAATTCGCTCCCATGCTGTCATAGATGAGGATATGTATGAACAGCTGGAGGAGCAGCTAATACTGGCAGATACAGGTGCGGCAAAATCGGCAGACTATATCGAGCGGCTGAGGCAGAAGGTTAGAGATGGTGGGCTAAAGACCGGCACACAGGCCTTATTTGCCTTGAAAGAGATTATTGCAGACGATATAACCGAGCAAACGCCCATGAATCTCTCCGGCTCCCCTGCCGTAATACTTGTTATAGGTGTTAACGGTGTTGGCAAGACTACTACTATTGCAAAGCTTGCAAAGCTGTATAAGGAGAGCGGCAGATCGGTACTGCTTGCCGCAGGTGACACCTTTAGGGCGGCCGCAAGGGAACAGCTTGCGGTATGGGCCGATAGGGCCGGTGTACCGATAGCTATCGGTAGCGAAACTGCGGATTCGGCGGCAGTTATATACGATGCCGTATCAAGCGCTACATCAAAGGGCATAGATATAGTTATATGTGATACCGCCGGTAGGCTTCATAACAAAAAGAACCTAATGGAGGAGTTGGCAAAAATCTGCCGTGTAATAACAAAGGCGGCACCCGGCGCAAGCCTCGAAACCTTGCTTGTAATAGACGGTGCGGCAGGGCAGAACGCCATAGCGCAGGCGGAACAGTTTTGTGATTTTGCCGCGGCAACCGGTGTTGTAATAACAAAGCTGGACGGCACCCCCAAGGGTGGTGCGGCACTGGGCATTAAGGATAAAATGGGTATCCCTGTAAGGTTTATAGGGGTAGGCGAGGGTATAGACGACCTAAACACATTTGATGCATACCAATATACCGATGCACTTTTTGATTAATTGAGGAAAGGATTTATCTAGATGAAAGAGTTTGTACTGGCAAGTAACAATAAACATAAATTTTTGGAGTTTGAGCGGGTTTTAAAGCCACTGGGATACAAGGTTTTTACGATGAAGGACAAAGGGGTTAGTTGTAACGCAGAGGAAACCGGAAAAACTTTCGATGAAAATGCCTCAATAAAGGTACACGAACTATCACTACTGTTGCCGGATTGCTATATAATTGCGGACGATAGCGGCCTGTGTGTAGAGGCATTAGGGGGAGAACCCGGTGTGCTTTCGGCAAGGTATGCCGGAGACTGTGCAAACAGTGACGAATGCATGAAGAAGTTACTGGAAAAACTAAAAGGCGAAAAAAACCGCAAGGCTTATTTTAGTTGTTCCATAGCGCTATATATACCAACAGATAAAAGCCGCCACCTTTTTGAGGGTAGAAGCTATGGCGAGATTTCTAAGAAAATGGTAGGGGAACACGGTTTTGGTTATGACCCTATTTTTATGGTAGACGGTAGAAGCTTTGCCGAGATGAACGACAAAGAAAAGGATGCCATAAGCCACCGTGG
>CAYJOX010000288.1:0-1986 GCA_964371915.1 uncultured Oscillospiraceae bacterium | reverse complement strand
TAAGTAAACGTATAAAAGACAGATCTGAGGCTGTGTTTACTTTTGACGATGTTAATATAAATATTTCTTCTAGTATAGGATATGTATTTTCAAGAGAAGCAAAAGAGCTATCCGATTTATTGGCGATCGCCGATAAAAAGATGTATGCTGAAAAGCAAAAGAACAGTATTAGAAAATAAATAGAAATACATTAGAGGAATAGAATAAGCATACCTATAAAGAGAAAGGCTGAACACTTCATTGAAGTGTCCAGCCTTTTTATAAACTTGTTAAACCTTATTCGTACTGTACAACATCCACAAGGCGGCTTAAAAATTCCTTTTCCTTTACATTTCCTTTTAACGATTGCGATGCAGCAACAATCGGTATCCAATCCTCTACATATTTTCTTCTTGTGCCGCTTTTTTGGCAGAAAAGCTCGATATACTTCTCTGCAATATCTGCCTGCTCGTTTAACCTAAACAGTAGTAGGCTACGTGCAACATCGGCAGAGGCATTACCCTGCGTAACGTGAGACCAATCTAGGATATATACCGTGCCGTTATTGCTCACTATAATATTATCTGTGGTAAAATCACCATGGCACACCTTGCTGTGGTTTGGCATCGCCTCAAGCCTAGTTAGAAGCTCATACTTAATGGTATCGTCAAAGGTTGTTGCATTGATTTTAAGGGTCATCTTATCCTTTATCTTGGATAAAAGTGGCGAGCTGTGCGCCTGTATAAGCATCTGCGTATCTACAAACAGCTTAATATATTCATCAATTTTATCGGAATTTTTTTCCATAAGGCTTGCTAGGGTTTCGCCCTGTAGATACTCGCTTATAATGGCCCATCTTCCTTCAATCTTAGTAACCTCTAAAAGTTTTGGGACATTTAGCCCTGTTTCGTACACCCGAGATTGATTGAGGGCCTCGTTAAGCACGGCAGAGCTTGAAAAACTCTCGTCGAACAGCTTTATAACCGTATCGCCTTTGCGGTAGATGGTTTTATTTTTGCGCTCTGCAATAATATTTTTATCCATAATAATTCCCCTCCTTATTTAACACCGTAGTAGGCATCAAGATACATCTGCTTCATCTCGGACATTAGTGGGTATCTGGGATTTGCGCCGGTACACTGGTCGTCAAATGCAAGTTCGGTCATCTCATCAAGGCTGTCAAGAAATGCCTTTTCGTCAATATCGTAATCCTTTATGCACTTTTTAACGCCGATATCGGCTTTTAGCTTATCTATTGCGGCGATAAGCTTTTCGGTGCAATCGATATCATCCTTGCCGTTTATACCTATAAAGCGTGCAATTTCGGCATAACGTTTGCATGCCTGTGGGTAACGGTACTGAGAAAATGCGCCCATCTTTGTGGGGTTATCTGTCATATTAAAGCGTATAACCTGGTTTATAAGCAGGGCATTAGCCACGCCGTGTGGTAGGTGGTGGAATGCACCGAGCTTATGCGCCATAGAGTGGCAGATGCCAAGAAATGCATTAGCAAAGGCCATGCCCGCAAGGGTAGATGCATTTGCCATATTCTCCCTTGCCTCGGGGTCGACCGCACCGTTTTTATATGCCGAGGGTAGGTTTTCGAATATTAGCTTAACAGCCGTGAGTGCAGAACCATCGGTATAGGAGGATGCAAGCATAGATGCATAGGCCTCTAGCGCATGTGTCAGTGCATCTATACCGGAGGCCGCAGTAAGCCCCTTAGGCATATTCATCATAAGGTCGGCATCTACGATAGCCATCTTTGGCATTAGCTCATAGTCGGCCAGTGGGTATTTAATTCCTGTCTTCTCATCGGTGATAACTGCAAAGGGGGTAACCTCACTGCCTGTACCTGCTGTTGTAGGGATCGCTATAAGGTCTGCCTTTATTCCAAGTTTTGGGAAACCGCAGATACGCTTGCGAATATCCATAAAGCGCATGGCAAGATCAAAAAAGTCAATTTCGGGGTACTCGTAAAGGGTCCACATAATCTTTGCGGCATCT
>CAYJOX010000287.1:0-1998 GCA_964371915.1 uncultured Oscillospiraceae bacterium | reverse complement strand
GCAGGAGGTTTAGCTTTAGTGCTAGCCCCCCTCGCCTTGGATGCGGCGCGAGCATTGCGGTAGCTCTGTATCAGCGATTTTCCATCTGGTATCTTGGAGAAAGATACAAGCTTTTGTGCGAAAACATATATGCTAAACAGCATCAAGATAGCTATTGTAATTATGAGTATAAGCTTAATATCGGCGGTAAATGTAGAGCTTGAAAAAAAGATATATATGCCGCTAAATGCCAGGGTAACAATACTAATTAGGAAGATAACACAAACCACAGTTATGCTCAATATTTTTTTAAGGTTCATGTTTAACGATCCTCCTTCTTATCTTTATTTTGCAGCTCAAAATCATCGATAGCTTTTTTCTGTATCAACTCTTTTAGCCTGTTGTTGGTCTGTGATAGCCTAATGGTAAGGAAAAATTGATGCACAATCAGGACGAAAAGCACCATTAAAAATATGAAATTAACCGGTGATGATATACCCAGTATGACAGAGGCCTCTATTGCTATATCGGGGAATATACTTAGCACAAGTATCATTAGGGAAAATAGCAACCAAAAGATAGAATCCTCTATCTGCACCTTAGAGCGGCGTATCTTAAACAGCACATAGCCGGTGGTAGTAAGCGCACCGATAAACAGTATTAACCTTAAAAAAACACTCATCTGTCCACCCCTCTCCTAAACCACTGAATAAATAAGATAGATATAAAGGTGTTAAGGCTGTAGGTTAGGCCGTTAAAGATATTAAGGTAGCTTGTTCCGGCGAGCCTCTCCGACATCTCTACCTGTACCTCCTCTACCTGCGCATTGTTGCGTAGTAGGTGTGAAATAGTATCAGGTTCCGGATGGCAGTTTATATTTTTTGCAAGAATCTCTATCATTCTTTGGTTGAAAAGCCTCATGCCGCTAGTCGGGTCGGTAAGCAGTTTTCCGGTTGTCATATAGATAGCGAGGGATATTAAACGGCTGCCGAGCATTCTGGAGTTAAAGGGTTTTTTCTGTGTTACAAACCGCGAGCCTATGGTTATATCATTCTTATGCTCTATGGCTACATCTAAAAGTTTTTTCACATAGCTTGCCGGGTGCTGGCCGTCGGCATCAAACTGCATAACATAGTCGTATTTTTTATCGTAAGCAAACATAACGCCTGCCTGAAACGCCCCGGCAAGGCCAAGGTTTGAGGATAGGTTAAGATAGCTATACCCATTTTGGCGGCAGATATTAAGGGTGGCATCGGCGGAACCATCGTTTATAATAACAAAATCCCAATCGGGGCAATGGGTTTTAATGTCATCTATCGTACGGGTGATAGATTCCTCCTCGTTATATGCCGGTATTATAAGTAATTTCTTCATCTACTCCTGCCAACCTATTCCTTCAACTATATCACAGCTGTTATCCCAGCCGAGCTCTTCCTCTACGCGCCGCCTCACAAGGGCGGTTTTTTTCGTTAGCTCACCGTCATTCACGGCAGCCAGTATGGCGGCCTTTATGTTGCTAACCTCACCATTCTTTATTATGGTACCATCTTCTTTTGTGCACAGTACCTCCTGCACGCCACCACAACTCTCGGTGGTAATTATATAACAGCGGGCGGCGGCGGCCTCAAGCAATGTTGTAGAAAAACCCTCCGATACGGTGGGCAGACAAAAAATATCGGCCTGCTTTAACAGTGCCACACAGCTATTCCTGTTAAGTTTGCCACAAAAAACAACCCCCTCGCCTGCTCTTTGCTTCAGGCTGTCAAGCAGAGGGCCATCCCCTGCCATTATTAGGCTGTAGCCATTAAGTGCGCCGCTAATCTCGTTGTAGGCATCTATAAGCTGTACCACACCTTTTTCCGGTATCATCCTGCCTATGTAACAGATTAATTTTTGGCCCTTTGCAATTGAATAACGCTCCCTATCAAAAATATTAGGGTCTATATTATCAACCTCAAAGGTATCTATAGCGTTAAAGATTATACCTTTTGCTGTTATACCGAAATGCAAAAGCCACTC
>CAYJOX010000286.1:0-2013 GCA_964371915.1 uncultured Oscillospiraceae bacterium | reverse complement strand
AGCCGATAGAAGAAATTGTTAAGCGGTTTAAAACCGGCGCAATGTCATACGGATCAATCTCTAAAGAGGCACACGAGTGCATGGCGGTTGCGATGAATAGGCTTGGCGGTAAATCAAATTCCGGCGAGGGTGGCGAAGAGCCCACACGCCTTAGATCTGAAAAAAATAGTGCAATTAAGCAGGTAGCCTCAGGCCGTTTCGGGGTCACATCTGAGTATTTACTTTCTGCAAAAGAAATTCAAATTAAGATGGCACAGGGAGCAAAACCAGGAGAGGGTGGACATCTCCCCGGTGCAAAGGTATACCCATGGATAGCCAAGACACGCCATTCCACCCCGGGTGTTTCGCTCATCTCCCCTCCCCCTCACCATGATATCTATTCTATCGAGGATTTAGCACAGCTTATATATGATCTTAAAAATGCTAATCGTGCAGCAAGAATATCGGTGAAACTTGTATCGGAGGCGGGGGTAGGTACAATTGCCGCCGGCGTTGCAAAGGCCGGTGCCTCTGTAATACTTATTTCGGGATACGATGGTGGTACCGGTGCGGCTCCTATTAGCTCGGTTCTAGATGCCGGCCTGCCTTGGGAACTGGGGGTTGCCGAAACACACCAGACACTCATAAGAAATGGATTACGTTCACGTGTTGTCATAGAGGCCGACGGCAAGCTGATGAGCGGCCGAGACGTTGCGATTGCTTCAATACTAGGTGCCGAGGAGTTTGGCTTTGCCACCGCACCACTTGTAGCTATGGGTTGTATGATGATGAGGGTTTGTAATCTCGACACATGTCCTGTAGGTATTGCTACTCAAAACGAATGCCTGCGCAAAAGATTTAAAGGCAAACCGGAACATGTAGAAAACTTTATGAAATTCATCGCCGAGGAGCTACGTGAAATCATGGCAAGCCTGGGTGTAAAAAATGTTAACGATCTTGTAGGTAGGACAGACCTTATTAAGGTTAAAGAAAAAAAGGTTACTAAGCGTGCCGAGCTTGTGGATGTTAGCAAGATAATATCGCTCGACTATTGCAACCATGAAGAAAGGATATGCAATCCAACTAACGCATTTGATTTCAACCTCTCTGAAACCGTAGACGAATCTGTTTTACTCAAAAAATTTAAAAAAGCTATCGAAGGTGGCACTGCACATACCGAGAATATCAAGCTTACAAGCATTAATAGGACTGTAGGTACTATCCTCGGTTCCGAAATAACAGCACGGCACGGTAGCTCGTTATCAGACGATACCTTCACACTCAACTGTGTGGGCGGCGTTGGCCAATCATTTGGTGCGTTTATTCCCAAGGGGCTAACCTTGAGATTAGAGGGCGACGCAAACGACTATATCGGCAAGGGGCTTTCGGGGGGTAAAATTATTGTAACCCCACCACAAAACAGCTGCTTTGCGGCAGAGGATAACATTATCGTCGGCAACGTTGCATTTTATGGTGCAACCTCAGGCCAGAGCTATATCAACGGTATTGCAGGAGAACGTTTTATGGTGCGCAACTCCGGCTGTGAATGTGTGGTAGAAGGATGTGGTGACCATGGCCTTGAATATATGACAGGAGGTAGGGCCATTATACTGGGCGAGACCGGTAAAAACTTTGCCGCCGGAATGAGCGGTGGTATCGCCTATGTACTGGATGAAAAACGTGATCTATACCTTAAGCTTAACACAGAGTTTGTGCGTATGGAAGAGGTTGCCGACAGGCAGGATATAGCAGAACTTAAATGTTATATAGAAAAACATTTAAGCGAGACGGGTTCTACACTTGCAAGAAGAATTTTAGATGACTTTGATGAATATCTTCCAAGCTTTAAAAAGATTGTGCCTAACCGGTATAGAGAAATGCTTAACCTGATTGAATCGTTTAAGGAGAAGGGATTATCTCAGGAAGAGGCAGCCATGGACGCATTTACCGCCTCACTTGCACATTAGACAGAAAGGAATTTATGCTATGGGAAAGCCTACAGGTTTTTTAGAATACAAGAGAGACGGCAATTCT
>CAYJOX010000285.1:0-2014 GCA_964371915.1 uncultured Oscillospiraceae bacterium | reverse complement strand
TATGGCTGTTAACACCCATGCCCCATCTTTCATAGGCTCTAAAGAAGAACTCTCCGTCCGGCATGTCTGCCGCTATATTTAGCTTCTGTAAAAGCTCGGTACGGTTATCAAGCATTCCATCCACGGTGTAAAGGCATTGTGGAGTAACGTAGGGCAAAGTTTCGTTTTTAGAGTTATTCCTGATATACTGTATGCCACAGCCAAAGGTAGCATTCCCCTCGGTTACATTGCTAAACCCGTCAATTTTATATTTTTTAAGTGGGCTCTGCATCTGCTTACCCAAACTATCCTCGATAAATTCTTTATCAAGATTGATAGCGCCAAAGATTGCCGACATAATAACCTCAAATAAATATCTAGATAACAAATAGAGACATTATGTAATCATAATGTCTCCAATTATTGAGTATTAAATTAGCTGCATACTCCAACAGTTTCTGTTGTAGCACCTGGGCCATTGTAAGAACCCTTGTTATAGATATCATTGCAATCATCAGGTGTGCCCATAGCGGTTGCGGATAGTTCTAGTACTTCTACAGCGGGTGTTGTCCACTTTTTCATTGTTTTTCTCCTTGGATTTAAAGTTGTTTATCTCTTGTGTATATAATACACCATTATTCTAGCTTCGTCAATATGTCTATCAAAATTGTAAGAACCTAGTCGTATTACACAAACTATTTTTTAAAAAGGTAGCTAAACAGCCTAAAAAACGGAGATGGTTTCTTCTTGCCGATATCCTCTTTAAGAGTGCTAAATCCGTTGTCATAGCTACTAAACAGGTTATGAAGCTCTGTATGTGAATCAAAGCTCGGCTCATCCTCCCTTACGATTAAACGTTCGTAACGGTTATTCGCCATCAACAGCCAACAGTTACAATTATCTAAAAGTTGATACTCTAGTACCTTAAGTAGCGTTTTTCTACTTATATCATCGGTAACCTGTACACCTACCTCTATCCTACGTTCGGTATTGCGGGTTAGTAGGTCGCCGGAGGCTATATAGACATTCGCCCCCTCCCCTACTCCAAAAGCATATATTCTGGAATGTTCAAGATATCTTCCTACAATGCTGCGAACGGTAATGTTCTCACTAAGGCCGGGAACACCTGCCTTAAGGCAACATATTCCCCTTATTATAAGCTCTATCTTAACCCCGTAGCTAGAGGCTTCGTAAAGCTTGTCTATCATATTACGGTCGCTTATAGAGTTGCATTTAATTACTATAGCGGCATCCCTACCGGCTTTTTTATTCTCTATCTCGTTATCTATCTGACGCAATATCTCGGTTTTAAAATAGTTTGGTGCTACCAACAGTTTTCTCGGAACGATGTTGTTCCTGCCGAGTGAAAGGTCATGAAAAAGTGTGGCGATCTCAGCGCCTATTGCATCATCCTGCGTTATATAGCTTATATCGGTATAAAGCTCGGCAGTATTCTCGTTAAAGTTGCCGGTGCCGATGGCAGAAATATACCTACTCTTATCATCACAAACCCTTGTAATCAAACAAAGCTTGGAGTGTACCTTGTAGTTTTCAAATCCATAAAAAATTGTACAGCCGGAATCCTCAAGCCGGTTTGATAGATCGATGTTGTTCTGCTCGTCAAATCGTGCTCGTAGCTCTACTATAGCCACGACCTCCTTGCCATGCTCCGCAGCTATTGTAAGTGCATCTATAATCTTGGAATCATCGGCAAGTCGATAGAGCGTCATCTTAATTGAAACGACCTCCGGGTCGGTTGCGGCATCATACAGCATGGTTATAAACGGCCTAAAGGAGTGAAATGGATAGCATGCAAGTACACTTCTACCATTTGTAGCTTCAGATAGGTTGTAACCTTTTGCTGGCGCTTTGGGTGATTTATGGGGATAAAACATCTTTTTAGAGTTGCTTTTATCCTGCCTTAAAAGTTTAGAAACATCATAGTATGCGGCCATTCCAAGCGGAAGTTGCTTCGAAAAAACATGGTTTGGTGAAAGCTCAAGCTTAGAGAGCAAAAAATCTATTATCTCTTTTG
>CAYJOX010000284.1:0-2034 GCA_964371915.1 uncultured Oscillospiraceae bacterium | reverse complement strand
AGGATGCAGGTTTCTCAAGGTTAACTGTTAGGTCAACAACCGAAACGTCAAGTGTCGGTACACGGAAAGCCATACCTGTAAGTTTGCCATTAAGCTCAGGGATAACCTTACCAACAGCCTTTGCAGCACCTGTTGAAGAAGGAATGATGTTGCCTGCTGCTGCACGGCCACCACGCCAATCCTTGCTGGAAGGAGCGTCAACGGTTTTCTGTGTGTTGGTTGTAGCGTGAACTGTTGTCATTAGGCCGTCTACGATGCCGTAGTTATCGTTGATAACCTTAGCAAGAGGAGCTAAACAGTTTGTTGTACAGGAAGCGTTGGAAACAACGTCCATGTCGGAGGTATATTTATCAAGGTTAACACCACAAACAAACATAGGAGCATCTGCAGAAGGAGCAGAGATAACAACCTTCTTAGCACCACCCTTAATATGAGCGGAAGCCTTCTCGGTTGTGGTGAATACGCCTGTGCTCTCTACAACATAATCAGCACCTACTGCGCCCCACGGAATGCTTGCGGGATCTTTTTCGGCAAAGAACTTTATTGTTTTGCCGTTTACAACGATAGCATCATCGGTGTAGGTAACCTCGCCTTTAAAGCGGCCGTGTACTGTATCATAACGTAGCATGTAAGCCATGTAGTCCGGTGTCATGAACGGATCGTTAATACCTACGATGTCGTAAAGGTCGGTCTTCTCGCATGCTGCACGGAACACTAAACGCCCGATACGGCCAAAACCATTAATACCAATTTTAATTGCCATAATTATAAATCTCCTTTTTTTACTTGGGTATATTATACCCCAAACTGCGCCTGCCCGCAAGGGGTAAACGCAATTTTTTTTAATTTTGACAAAAATTTAACATTTTAAAAAACTATTTATAAATATAAGACAAAATTTTACAAAAAAATTGTGGTAAGCTAACCTCTAATATCCTAGGCAAATAGGATTCGAACCGTTTTTTATTTAGCCGAAACGGTATGCTGTAAGATGCCACCTATCGGTTAAACAAAAAAATACCCTATGCACCGCTTCGCCACATCGGGTGTTTTTTACAATATATATTTTATGCCTTCTTTTTAAGGCTTAGCATGGTGCAGTAGTGCAGAATATTAAAGCTCTCGGGTAGGCTTTGCATATAAAGTAGGTGTTCTTCCTCCCACCCTGCTATCTGCCGCTGCGTTAGGTCGGATGCGCCTATCCCCCTACATGCCTTTAGCCGCCCATGCCATGAATCCCTTGTAAAGGTAACCTCTACATCAAAGGCTATATCATGCTCTATCTCGAACATATCCCCCACCCACTCGGTGGTTATTGATGTCTGCCTACCCCAGTTTGCCCCTTTCCAGCTTGGGTTATATTCAAGTATAAGCTGTTCGCTCTGCCTTGCTATAGCACACTCGCCCGGCAGCCAGGACATAACAAAAATTCCTAGATGCCCACCCTCTTTAAGCACATTATAAATTTTAGGTATCGCAATATCTGTGTTAAAATACCAAAAGCACTGGCAGGCGGTTACCGTATCAAATGTTTTATCGGCAAAGCTAAAATTCTCAGATGATGCAACCTGATAATCGATATTAAGGCCGGCCTCCTCTGTAAGTAGCTTCGCATATTTAATCTGATTTTCTGATATATCCGCACCGGTAAAGCTTGCGCCATAGCGGGACATGTTTCTTGCAAAAACACCGGTGCCGGTGCCCAAATCCAAAACCCTCTGCCCCTTTGTACAAAGCCCGAGCGATGCAACCTTATCATAAAATTCATCGGGGTAGATATCCCGATATTTAGCATAATCAGCCGATACCTTACCCCAATCGACGGTGGTGGTAGTCTTGTTATCATCTATCATCTTTAACCCACAAAAACAAACTAGTTACTGCAACGCTTTTTAAATATAGGTTTGTTACATGCCGGCCAGGCTAGCGGTTAGTTTAGGTTCCCCTAAAAAAGCTTAAACCTATCCACTGCACGAAAAACAGGGTAGCCCAGCAGTGTACAGGCTATCAGCTGGCCTAGCGCAACCTGTAGCC
>CAYJOX010000283.1:1786-2037 GCA_964371915.1 uncultured Oscillospiraceae bacterium | reverse complement strand
CGCTTTACTCGATTGCAGATTATATAATAGATACAGGATTGCTAAGTGCCTCATCTCTTAGGGAACAGGTTGCACTGCAATTTTCAAGATCTATATTTGAAACCATGCCGGTTACCGTTATCTCCTTTGGGTTTAAATATGGTATGCCGAGGGATGCAGATCTTGTCTTTGATGTAAGATGCCTACCTAACCCATACTATATCCCGGCATTGAGGGATAAAACAGGTTTATCCGACGAGGTGTATGATTAT
>CAYJOX010000283.1:0-1776 GCA_964371915.1 uncultured Oscillospiraceae bacterium | reverse complement strand
CTTAGCTATTCGCTACCGTTATATATCAAGGAAGGCAAGAGCCGCCTTACTATTGCAATAGGGTGTACCGGGGGAAAACACAGGAGCATATCTTTCGCAAGGCGGATAAGTAGGTATCTTGATGACCTTTGCTACAGCGTGGACACGTTACATCGAGATGAAACCCGCCACAAAAGGAATTATTGACATAGTTTATGAGCTTTAATAACACTGTGAAAAAAGAGATAGAACAGCATAATATGCACAGCATTCAACAGCCGGAGCTTGCGCAGCTGTTTTTATCATGCGGTTTTATAAGTGACCCGCAAAAGGATTATCGTATCGAATTTCATACCGCAACACACACCCCTACACAAAAACTTATTGGACTGCTATCTGATAAGGGGATAGTGGCGCATAAGGTTATGAGAGGCGGTAGGATGCTTGTTTATATCACTGCATCGGAACATATCGAGGATCTGCTTATAATGATGGGTGCTCAAAACAGTGCGCTACATGTTATGGATATAAAAATAGAAAAGGATATGCATAACAAAGCAAATAGAATAGCTAACTGCGAGATAGCAAATGTAGATCGTACCGCAAAAACTAATTCAGAGTTGCTAAAATCGGTGAAACATCTAGAGAGTGTCGGAGCAACGTTGCCGGAGCAGCTAGTAGAAGCAATAACTATACTAAAAGCACATCCGGAGATGAGCATGGCCGAGATGGCGAGGGAGCTTAATATAAGCAAATCCGGCCTGTATCACCGGATGAGCCGAATAAAAGCGATAGCCGAAAAGCTACAGCCGTAAGAAAAAAGGAACTATAAATTGACAGATTTTGTTCATCTGCACCTCCACACAGAATATAGCCTGTTGGACGGTGCTTGCCGAATAGAGCCGCTTATGAAACGCCTTTCAGAGATGGGGCAACGATCGGTAGCGATAACAGACCATGGTGTTATGTATGGTGCCATGGATTTTTATAAGGCGGCAGAAAAATATGGGATTAAACCTATCATAGGGTGCGAGGTATATGTAGCCACCCGAAGTAGGTTTGATAAGGTGCACAAGATGGACGGTAACAACCATCTTGTACTGCTTTGTAAGGATGAAATCGGGTATAAAAACCTTTCAAAACTTGTCACACTCGGATTTACCGAGGGCTTTTATTCTAAGCCGAGGGTGGACAAGGAGTTGTTAGAAAAATATAACGAGGGGATTATTGCGCTATCGGCATGTCTTGCCGGTGAAATCCCTTCGGCGCTACTTTCCGGTGATTATAAAAAAGCGCGTGAGGCAGCACTTTTTTACAACGATATCTTTAAAGATAATTTTTATATAGAGCTGCAGAATCATGGGCTGCCGGAGCAACAACAGATACTGCCGGAGCTTATCTCGCTTGCAAGAGAGCTTAACATACCGCTCGTGGCAACAAATGACAGCCATTATCTCAAACGTGAAGATTCCAAGATGCAACGGGTGCTTATCTGTATTGGTACCAATAAGTTGATGAGCGACGATGATGTGTTAGAGTTTGGCACGGATGAATTTTATGTAAAATCAGGTGATGAGATGGCAAACCTGTTTGCCATCTGCCCGGATGCTGTTTCAAATACTGTGGAGATTGCGCAGAGGTGCAACCTTGATATCCAGTTTGGTGTTACAAAACTTCCTAAATTTATACCGAGCACAGGGGAGACACCGAAGGAATACTTTGATAGGCTGGTGTATGAGGGATTTGATTCTTATTTCTCTGATGATGACGATGATGCAAGGTCGAGATTGATCTATG
>CAYJOX010000282.1:0-2045 GCA_964371915.1 uncultured Oscillospiraceae bacterium | reverse complement strand
CCAATGGAGCACTACGACCCTGAAATTTATCATATTAAATTTTAGATTTGGTAAAATATTGCCTTTTATGGCTGTTGCATATATAACAATGAAACATTATCGCAACATCAATATTAACCTGATTCTAACTATGACCTGTCCTGTAACCACCAAAGGTTTTACAGGGAAATATGACAGCCGAGGAAAAGGCGTGGTATTGTCTGCTGTTTACCCCACGCCACTCCCCCAACAAAGCTAGACTAGCAAAACCGACAATTCTTCCGATTGTCGGTTTTTAGCCGTATTTCCCCTCAGTTAATCCAGTTTGCGCATGGTAGCTGATACCGCATAGGGGGCTTAAAAGTTATGATAGACAAAATATTTTAATAAAACACTTGACATAGAGCATACCCTAAATGTTATTATTGTGTTATAGTAGAATTAACCGTTAATTTATGGAGGAAATCATAATGAATTTTAATTACTATATTCCTACAAAAATCCACTTTGGTGCAGGGGCATTAAAGGAGCTGGCAACTGCAAAATTACCAAAAGGCAAGGCGTTAATAGTAACAGGTGGAACCTCTACAACAAAACTTGGTTATGTCGATAGCGTGCAGAAACTGCTTTTAGAGAATGGTAATGAATCCATAGTATATAATAAAATCACACCCAATCCAAACTCATCAGAAGTTATGGAGGCAGCGGCTATCGCTAAAGAGAACAGCTGTACTTTCATCGTCGGCCTTGGGGGCGGCTCTGCTTTAGATGCTGCAAAAGCTATCGCCATTATGTGTACAAATCCCGGTGAATTCTGGGATTATGTAAATGGTGGCACCGGCAAAGGCAGGCCGATAGAATCAGCCCCACTGCCGATGGTGGCCATCACAACAACAGCGGGAACTGGAACAGAGGCCGACCCATGGATGGTTATTACAAATGGAAAAGAAAAAATTGGGTTTGGAAGTTTTGAATTAACCTACCCCGTACTATCTATTGTAGACCCGGAACTTATGGTGTCGATCCCTGCTCATCTTACTGCTTATCAAGGTTTTGATGCTCTATTTCACGCTTTAGAGGGTTATATTGCAAAGGTTGCAAATCCTATGAGCGACATGTTTGCTCTTGAATCTATTAGGCTTTTAGGGGAGAATCTTGAAAAGGCAGTAAAAGAACCCTCTAATATAGAGGCTCGTGCTTATGTGGCACTGGCAAACACACTATCAGGATTTGTAGAGAGCCTTTCCTCCTGTACTTCAGAGCATTCTATCGAGCACGCTCTTTCCGGTTTTCATCATGACCTTCCTCACGGGGCAGGGCTAATTATGATCTCGAAAGCATACTTTAATTTCTTTAAAGATGTCTGCCCAGAGAGAACATCTGTTATGGCTCTTGCTTTAGGCAATAAGGATGGTGATATTGTAGCCGCACTTGATGATCTTAAATCTGCCTGCAATGTAGCCGACCTGAAAATGAGTGATTATGGCATTAAAGAGGAGCTTTTCTCAGATTATGCAGACCATGCCTTTACCGATATGGCCGGGCTGTTTAATCTCGATAGAAAACAGCTTACAAAAAATGATGTGATAGATATGCTAAAAGAATCTTACAGATAGATTAGTATATAATTTACCTAGTCCTATCAAATTAAACCGACAGGGTAGGAACAACCAAACCTGTGCCATTATTTTGTTTTCACAGATAAATAAAAAATCCTGCTCACGATTTTCGTGAACAGGATTTTTTTATAAAGCACCTAAATCAAACTAATCTCATACTGTTTTTTCTCTACAAGCAGAGCCTTAAAACCTTCCATGCTCATGGGCTTCGCAAAGTAATACCCTTGAGCATAGTCACAGCCAACGCCTTTAAGCCACAACGCTTGAGATGCGGTTTCCACGCCCTCTGCAACAACTTTCATTCTGAGGCGTTTAGTCAATATTTATTCCTCATCTTTTCGTCAAAGGTGCTGAACGACGTCTTATGAGAGGATTTACCAGCTGTTCTGCCCTCCTTTAATGGAAAGGTAATGTGCTTGCACCGGAATAATTAGTTCGTCTGCACAG
>CAYJOX010000281.1:0-2060 GCA_964371915.1 uncultured Oscillospiraceae bacterium | reverse complement strand
TTGAACATAACCTTGACATTATCAAGACTGCGGATTATATTATAGATATGGGGCCTGAGGGCGGCAATGCCGGAGGTGAGGTTTTAGCCTGTGGCACACCGGAAGAAATTGCGGCAAACGATGCATCTTTTACCGGTTATTATCTTAAAAAGCATTTATAAATATAAAACAGAAAGGGAATGTTATGCCAAGACCAACTGCAGAAGAATTTGATTATGTCCAGGAGATGTGTGAGGATTTTTTTGGCAAGAGTGAGTTTAGCTATTATGTAGAAACATATGGTTGCCAGCAAAATGTAAGCGATACCGAGCGACTTGGCGGTATACTTGAAGCTTCCGGATTTACTAAAACTACCTATAAAACAAAGGCAGATTTAATTCTCGTTAACAGCTGCGCAGTAAGAGAGAGTGCAGAGATAAAGTTTTTAAGCCGCTTGGGTGAGCTAAAGCCGCTTAAGATGGTAAACAGTAAGCGCATAATTGTATTATGTGGATGCATGTTCTCGAACATGCGTAATGTTTCAACTATAAAAACCTCCTATCCCTTTGTGGATATTGTAGGGGACACTACGCTACACGAAAACTTTGTAGATACCCTTGCAGACTTTTTAGAGAGCCCAAAAGAGCGTATCTTTATAGATAACGAGGTAGAGGAAAAGGAGATAGTAGAGGGTATTGCGGTAAGCCGAGACGACAAATATAATGTTTCGGTACCTATCATGTATGGCTGTGATAACCACTGTAGCTACTGCATCGTGCCATATGTAAGAGGAACCGAGGTAAACCGCCAGCCGGAGGATATTGTGGCCGAGGTAAAACAGCTTGTTGCGGGCGGTGCAAAACATGTAACCCTACTTGGGCAGAATGTTAATGCATATGGTAGAAAGCTTTCGCAGGATATAGATTTTGTCGGCCTGCTACAGCAGGTATGTGCTATACCGGGGAACTATGTGGTTAGCTTTTTATCCTCACACCCAAAATACTTTACAAGGGAACTAATAGATTTTATTGCCACAGAACCAAAGATGTGCAGAATGTTGCATCTGCCGGCACAATCCGGTAGTGATAGCATATTAACTGCAATGGGTAGGGGCTATACTTCGGAGGAATATGTTAACCTTATAAACTATGCGAAGAATAAGATTCCCGGGGTTGCTTTCTCTGGCGATATTATGATAGGTTTTCCCGGCGAGACAGAGGTAGACTTTGATGCAACGCTTGAACTTATTCGCCGCGTGGGTTTTTATCAGCTGTTTACATTTATATTTTCAAAAAGGCCCGGAACACCGGCGGCAAAGTTGCCGGACGACAATATAAGCGCTAAAAAGACGGAGCGAATGGAACGGTTGCTCTCTCAGCAAAAGCAGCAGGCTTCCGATGTGCTTTCCACTTTTAAGGATCGCAGGCTTCCGGTTTTATTTGAAAAGGATGATGACGGAACATACATAGGGCATTACGGTAACTTTTTACTCGTAAAGTTTAACAGTACCGGGCGCAAACCACAAACAGGAGAACTATGTACTGTGTTTATTACAGGCAGTACTGCAACCGCACTAACAGGAATAATGGAGGAATAAAAAATGACAACACTTGAAATGTTTATCGAGGCAGCTAAGGCTCTTCAAAGCGACCCTGCTTATCTAAAGCTTGATAGTATAAGAGAGGCAAACGAGAAGGATGAAAATCTGGTAAAGTTGGTTGATGAGTTTAACTCAAAACGTGCCGAGCTTACCTCTGCCATGTCCACACCCGACCCGGATAAAGCTAGTATAGCAGAGCTAAACAGTTCGGTACGTAACCTATATACCGAGATAATGGAAAACGATGGTATGGTTAAATATAACGAAGCTCAGGTAGAACTCGATGAGCTTGTAAAGCACATTCAGGCTGTTTTAACGGCAGCAATCAACGGCCAGGATCCTGCAACTGCCGAACCACCGGCAGAATGTGGCGGCAGCTGCTCAAGCTGTAGCGGATGTGCTTAGGAGGTAATAATGGCTGGCCTTTCCCCGATGATGCAACAATATATGCAGATAAAAGAACAACACAAGGACAAGGTGT
>CAYJOX010000280.1:0-2064 GCA_964371915.1 uncultured Oscillospiraceae bacterium | reverse complement strand
ATGCAGCAACAACCACCAATGCAGCAGCCACCGATGCATCAACAACCACCGATGCAGCAGCAACCACCAATGCAACAACAACCACCGATGCAACAACGTCCACCGATGCATCAACAACCACCGATGCATCAGCAACCCCCAATGCAACAACCACCACCAATGCAACAACGTCCACCGATGCAACAACCACCGATGCAACAACCACCGATGCAACAACGCCCCCCAATGCAACAGCAATACGGCGGCGGAAGTGTTGTAACAAAGAAAAAAAACAATAAACCCATAGTTTTTATAGGTATAGGCGTAGCTGCGTTAGCATTAATAGTGCTTTGTATCGTATTGGTTGTAAATCTAGTTTCGGGGGGAGATTCTGACGATCCCAATATAGGTATATGGAAAGCAGATGAAATTACAATGATGGGCATGACAATGAGCCCAGAGGATATCTACCCCGATGGTATAAGCTTAGAGATAAAATCCGGCGGCAACTGCACCCTAACGATGGACGGTGATGATTTTAATGCAGATTATGAAATTGAGGGAACTGCTTTTACCATTAAACAGGGCGGTGATGAGTTCCTCGGCACGATAGAGGGCAACGTTATTACAATTACAAACCTACTCGATATGGGGCTTGATATTGTATTTGTAAAAGACGGTATGACAAGTTCGGAAAATTCACAGGGAGAAAATGGCGCAGGGGCTGTTATAGATGAAAACAATCTAACTGGTAGATACATACTTTCAAGCATGACAACAGCGGGCGTAACCATGAACTATGATGCCATACAGCAGGCAGAAATCGAGATGACGCTTGATATCACAGGCGAAGATGCACAGCTTACAGCATATGGTGGCGCTTCAGATGTGGAGCTTGATACGGCTGCAAAAACAATGTTATTGCAGGGTATTGTTATGGACTATGTAATAGACGGTGAAAATATCGTTGCCACAGGTGAAAACGAGGGATATGAAATAGTGTTTGTGTTCACCGCCGAGAATAGTTCTATCTGGGGCGATACTTCGGGAGGCGGAATTAATGCAACGGGCTTTGTAGCTCCCGGCTACGGCACGGAAGAGACAATGCCGGTGGAGACACTTTCAAACCCATCCGATTGGTATGGTGTTGTAACCATAAGCGACTATGTCGGCAGTAATGATATCTCGGGTGAGTATGAGGCTTGGGGTTATATCGGTTCAGATCAATACGGAAATTATTTTGAGCTGTATGTAGATGGCCCTGTAGACAGCGGTAATGAAATCGATTTGATGTCGTTTAATATCGAGCTGCATGATTATTCTTTCTTCCCAATTGTAGACGAATATGCTTGGCTTTATGGTGGCGCAACGTTAAAAGAGGAGGATAACACATGGTATGTTCCCTCAATTACAGGTGGCGTACTTACCGCATCCTATAACTACGACTACAACGGTGAGAGTTTTATCATAGACTTCTCAATTGCACAGATAGTAGATAGCAGTACATCTTCACAGGGTGCAAGCACAGATACCGGCACAGGCGATACAGCAGTAGATAGCACAGCACCCGCCCCTGAGCCGGAGACAGCCCCAGCAAGCTTTACCATGATTGAGCTTCGTGATATATATTTAGATATCCTAGATCTCAGCATCGATGAAAAATTCTCACTCACCCATGAGGAAGTTTTATCTCGTTATTTTAACGGGATAAACGGAAATATAACAAACCAGACGGAAACCGTCACATCATATCAATGGATTTCGGTAGAGTCGGAAACCTCTTTGCTCAACATCTCATTTGAAAAAAATGAGGAAGGCGAGTACACCTACAGATCCATGTCTATAAACAACATTGATTATGAATAAAAAATATTAATTTTATTAGTTATATTTAATTATTTTAATATAAAAACAGCAGGCTATATTTTGGGCCTGCTGTTTTTATTATAGTTTATTGCTGTCACAGTTCTTTTCTATTGTATATAATAATAGAAACTATATAAGAAACTGTATATAAAATAACGCTTAATAAAAGATACCCACCCCTAAAAATTAAGTTAGTATTATACTGAAGTGGTAAAATAT
>CAYJOX010000279.1:0-2099 GCA_964371915.1 uncultured Oscillospiraceae bacterium | reverse complement strand
ATGAAAAAATGGGCATCCGCAATAAGGCTTGCGGGCGAGACCGGCGTTCCGATATTCACATTCTATGCATCAAGCGGTGCTATGCTTGAGGGTGGAACAGCTCCGTTAATCGGTTATAGCGAGATTCTAAAAGAGTCTGCCAAGATAAGCGGTGTGGTACCACAGGTTGCGGTTGTCGTTGGTGTGTGTGGAGGAAACTCTGCTCTTATCGCGGCTACATCCGATATATGTGTTATGAGTGAAGAAGCAGAACTGTTCCTAACTCCTCCCTACACAAGTGCTGCAGCCGGCGATAAAACGGCTAATGCAGGTAGCGCTAAGGCTGCCTCACAGGCAGGTGTTGCACATATAGTTGTTGCAGACTATGATGCAGCATGCGCAGCGGCTAAAAAACTTGCCGAAATTTTACCTCCTAATAATATGACAGTTACCTCGGTGTTTGATTTTGCGGCACCTTCCGCAGCATTTTCTACCGCTGGTTATACACCCGATAAGGCCGCAGAGGCTCTTGCCGATGCAGATAGCCTTTGCCCAATGTTTGTTGATATTACCTGTAGCTATGCTGCACTGGGTACTATCGATGGAACGGTAGTAGGCTTCGTTGCAACAGATAGCACAAAACCGTTAAGGCAGAAGGGTGTTGCAAAGATTGCCCGTTTTGTAAGATTCTGTGATATGTATAACATTCCGGTAGTTACTGTTCTTTCTACAGCAGGTTTCGATAAAAGTTCCGGCAACGATATTTCAGGCGGAATACGTAATGCTGCACTTCTTGCTGCAACTTATAGTGATGCAACTACCGCTAAAGTACTTGTTATTGCAGGTAATGCAGTAGGAGCTTCCTATACTGCATTCTCAGGATGTGATGTAATAATTGCTACCGATAAGGCTGTTGTAGCCGCAATCGAGCCAACTGCCGCAGCAACAATTCTTTATGCAGATGAGCTAAAAGCTTCCTCCAGCATTTCAGCGGATACCGATAAGTATGCCAAGGTATACATTGATGAATATTGCTGTGCCGATGCACTTAACAATGCCGGTATATGTGATATTCGTTGTGCAGAGTCTGCACTTCGCACAACTGTTTCCGAGTCGCTTTGTGTACTAGCCGGCAAACGTACAACACGTTATCCGAAGAAGTATGGTAGTGCACTATAATTTTAACTGATACAATTATTTTAATTAATAAGGAGTTTAAAAGATATGAAAAATTATAAAATCACCGTAAACGGTACAACCTATGATGTAGGTGTAGAGGAAGCAGGCGCATCTGCAGCAGCTCCGGTAGCGGCAGCACCGGTAGCAGCGGCTCCGGCACCAGCAGCGGCAGCACCCGCAGCAGCTCCGGCTGCAGGCGGTACACCGGTTGTAGCACCCATGCCAGGTAACATCCTAGATGTTAAGGTAGCAGTTGGTGCCGCAGTTAAATCGGGCGATGTTCTTGTGATCCTTGAAGCTATGAAGATGGAAAATGACATTGTTGCACCGGCAGACGGTACAGTGGCTTCTATCAGCGTAAAGAAGGGCGACACCGTTAACTCTGGCGATGCCCTTATCACCCTTAACTAATTATTGCCGAGAGGAAAGGACAGCTTTTTATGGGAAAAATTAATATAACCGAAGTTGCGCTTCGTGATTCTCACCAGTCACTTATTGCAACACGTATGTCTACCGATGAGATGAGGGAAATTCTCCCGGTAATGAACAAGGTAGGATATTATTCTGCCGAAGTTTGGGGAGGTGCAACTTATGATGCATGTATCCGATTCTTAGATGAAGATCCGTGGGATCGTCTTCGCACCATCAGAAAGGCGATGCCGGACACTAAACTACAGATGCTATTTCGTGGCCAAAACATGCTTGGCTATCGTCACTATGCAGATGATGTTGTTTATTATCTAGTTCAAAAATGTATCTCTAACGGTATCGATATTATTAGAATATTTGATGCGCTTAACGATATACGCAACCTTTCTACCGCCATTAAGGCTACCAAGAAAGAGGGTGGGCATGTTCAGGCTGCTATTAGCTACACAAAGAGCCCGGTTCACTCTAATGAATATTTTGCAAAATATGCAAAGGCTCTTGAAAACGAGGGT
>CAYJOX010000278.1:0-2100 GCA_964371915.1 uncultured Oscillospiraceae bacterium | reverse complement strand
CTTGTTTGCGGGAAGCACCTTATACGATAAAATCGCTGTTACGCCATAACATTAGATATTATAACATGGGGGGCGAGTATTGTCAATTGCTTCATAATTCGGCAGATAAAATATGATGTTAAATAGGGGTAAGATAAAAGAGCGGGCTTTAAGTTTAGCAAATATTACCATTGAATTTTATGCTCGATAGATGTAAAATTAAAAAATGTATAAGCGCTTGGCTCACTTGTACTGCCGGCAATACTTAAAAAATGCAGGCAAAAAACAATAGGCCGTATTAACGATAAAAGGGGGAGTATGAAGTTCAATTTTGATGAGGTAATAGATCGTAGCAATACAAATAGTATGAATGTTGAGCTTTTTAAGAAGTATGTTTTTAGAGATGCCGATGTTACACTACCCTACCCAAAGGAGGAGTATATAAGGATGTGGCTTGCCGACATGGAGTTTGCAACGCCGGCATCCGTTACCGATGCTATCAGGGATAGGCTGGATAAAAAGATATTAGGTTATACCGGTATATACGATGACAGCCTTTATGATGCATACAGCTACTGGACGAAGAAATACTATGGCTGGGCCCCTAAAAAAGAGCATCTAAGAACCAGCGCCGGAATTGTGTTTGCGATTATCGACCTTGTGAAATTTCTTGTGGCAGAGGACGAGAAGGTTATATTTTTTACCCCCTCCTACGGTTGGTTTAAGAATGCCGCTGTGCGGGCCGAGCGTGACTATGTTTGCTGCCCGCTGACTAACGATAATGGTAACTACTCGATGGACCTTGCCTCCTTTGAGGCTATGCTTGATAGTGACAGGTCGATTAAGATGTGTATCTTTTGTAGCCCGCATAACCCAACCGGTAGGGTGTGGGCTACCGAGGAGATGGTACAGTTTGTTGATATCTGCGCAAGATACGATATACATATTATATCGGACGAGATACACTGTGATATTACCCGTATAGGTGTTACGCATGAACCGCTGGCAAAGGTGTGCGGCTATTATGATAAGATAATAACCTGTATGTCGCTAAGCAAGACACTTAATGTTGCGGGGCTAGCACTATCTACAATTATTATACCAAACGACGAATCACGTGCCGTTTGGGATAGGCGGCATTTGGTAAACGAGAACCCACTTTGCTTGGCGGGTGCTATAGGCGGCTACTATAACTCTGCCGACTGGCTGTTAGAGATGCGAAGCTATCTTGACGATAACTTTAAGATGGCAAAAGAGTATTTTGATGAAAACCTATCACATGCGGTGTTTAATATCCCACAGGCTACCTACCTTGGCTGGCTGGACCTAAGTGCCTATGTAGATGAGACGGTAAACCTTCCTCTTTTCTTCTGTACCGAGGCTAAGGTGCTGGTTGAGGGAGGAGATATGTCCTTTGTAGACAATGCGCAAAACTTTATACGTATAAACTTTGCCCAGCCACGTGAGATAGTAAAAAGCGGTATTGTATCAATCTGCGATGCTATAAATACCCATTATCCTATAAGGCGCAGTTGAACAAAAGCCCGCGCGATGCCGATAGAAATCCTTTACGATGCGCTAGATCAAAATAAAATTGATTACCTTTTTTAATAATGCTATGCAAAAACCACCTGTTATCCTTTGGTTAACAAGGTGGTTTTTGTGATTACCTACATAAACTAAATTTTTGTCTTGACAACGTGGTTAGAATATGCTAACTTTAGTTAGCTGGCACTTACTGTGTCGACGCTATATAACTAAAGAAAGAAGGTTATTAATGAAAAAAATAGTATCGTTATTTTTAACTGCCGCTTTGGCGGTTGGAATGTTGAGCTCCTGCTCAGCCAACGAGGCAGAAGTAGCACCACAGGATGTATCCTCTACCCCCGAGTCAAGCTCGGTAGCGGTTGATGAAAGCACACCGGAAGAAGATGCAGGCGGGAGCTACTACCCTGTAACAATTACCGATCAAGGCGGAAACGAGGTTACGATTGAACAGGAGCCGGTTAAGGTTGCAGTTGCGGGGCTACCGCCGTTTCCATCGTTCCTAGTACAGTTTACAGGCCGTACAGATATCGTGGCGGCAATGCCGGGCAATGCGTTAAGCTACCCAATATGGAT
>CAYJOX010000277.1:0-2104 GCA_964371915.1 uncultured Oscillospiraceae bacterium | reverse complement strand
ACGATATTTCTGCAAGAATAGTTGCAAACATCCCATCGATGAAGCTACGTAAAGAGGAAATAGAGGAACTTATATCCTTAATGGAAGGAAAACTCTGATGTTAAAGATAATTAAATCAAATGAATCTGAAAGGCTATTAAACACTGCTATATCAAGAACACGTGAGGTGCCGGAGGAGGTAAAATCAACTGTATCCGCCATCATCAAGGATGTACAACAGCGTGGAGACGAGGCGGTTAAAGAGTATACCGAAAAGTTTGATGGTATAAAGCTTGATAGCTTTACAGTTCCACTAGAAGATGTGGTAACGGCCTCTAAGCGTTTAAAATTAAAGAATCCTCAGCTTTATGATTCGTTATTTAGGGCTGCCAGCCGTATAGAAGATTACCATCGACGTCAGCTTAGAACCGGATTTTCCTACACCTCAGAATTTGGTAGTGTTTTAGGTCAACGTGTACTCCCACTTGAGCGAGTGGGTATTTATGTACCTGGTGGAACTGCGGCATATCCATCCTCGGTTTTGATGAACGCAATACCTGCGCGCATTGCAGGTGTTAAAGAGATATTCATGGTCGTTCCCCCTAAGATGTTAACCGATGCCGACTCCTCCGTTAGGGATGCTATTCTTACCGCTGCGCATATCTCCGGCACTACAGGAATATATAGCCTTGGTGGGGCACAGGCGGTTGCGGCACTTGCTTACGGTACCGAATCTATTACAAATGTAGATAAAATTTGTGGTCCGGGAAATATATATGTTGCTACTGCAAAGCAGATGCTATTCGGTGTTGTAGATATTGATATGATTGCAGGGCCGAGCGAAGTGTTAATTATAGCCGATGAAAAAGCGAATCCAGCCTATATTGCGGCAGATATGCTTTCACAGGCCGAGCATGATCCACTTGCATCATCGATACTTTTATGTCCATCAGAATCAATGGCAAACAAGGTATCTAAAGAGATATCAAGACAGCTGCAGTCGCTAAGCAGGTCAGAAATTGCATCGCAATCCATAGAAAATTATGGTTTCGCGTTTGTATATCACACCATGTCACAGGCTATAGAGCTTGCAAACCGTATTGCACCAGAGCATCTTGAGCTATTAACAGAAAATCCTATGGATTTGTTGGATGCTATCAAAAATGCAGGTTCAATATTTCTTGGAGAATATTCTCCGGAACCGATGGGGGATTATATTGCAGGGCCTAACCATGTTCTGCCAACATCTGGAAGCGCAAGGTTTTTCTCCCCTCTATCGGTGGACAGCTATCTTAAACGCTCCTCCTACATACAGCTAAGCAAGAAGGAATTTGAGTCGTTACGTGGCTGCGCCGGAAGGATTGCAGAGGTAGAGGGGCTTACAGCACATAAAGCAAGTATCGACATAAGAAAATGATATTAACGGGGATAGACTAGCATGAGAAAATCAGAGATTACACGAACAACAAAAGAAACCGATATCAAGCTTGCCCTGTCGCTTGATAATGACGGAGATATAAGCATATCTACCGGAATAGGATTTTTTGATCATATGCTAACGGCAGTTGCATTTCACGGTGGTTTTTCTCTTATCCTAGCTACTAAGGGTGATCTTGAGGTCGATATGCACCACACTGTAGAGGATATAGGTATAGTGTTGGGGCAGGCATTTAAAGAGGCAATAGGCGATAAAAAGGGAATAACAAGGTTTGCGCATACCTTTCTACCTATGGATGAATCCCTTGCTTTTTGCAGTATAGACATAAGCGGAAGACCCTATCTTGTATACCATGCACCGCAGTTGAAAGATATATCTATGCCAGGCTTCGATGCCTTGTTAGCCGAGGAGTTCTTTTATGCCTTTGCGGTAAATGCCGGTGTAACTTTACATCTTAAGGTAGAGTATGGTAGCAACCCTCATCATATGTTAGAGGCGTTATTTAAAGCTTTCGGTAGGGCACTTGCCTCTGCCTCATTTAAAAACGGTAACGAAATCATGTCAACAAAAGGAGTGTTATAATGCTAATTTTTCCAGCTATCGATATTAAAAACGGTTTGCCTGTAAGGCTATACAAGGGGGACTTTAATACCGCCGAACAGGTGGCAACAAGCGTAATCGAAACAG
>CAYJOX010000276.1:0-2116 GCA_964371915.1 uncultured Oscillospiraceae bacterium | reverse complement strand
GTTCAGAATTCGTCGAGATGTTTGTCGGCATGGGTGCCGCAAAGGTTCGAGACCTGTTTAAGCAGGCAAATGAAAAGGCTCCCTGTATTATATTTATCGACGAGATAGACACTATAGGCAAAAAGCGTGATAGTGCGATGGGTGGTAACGACGAACGTGAACAGACACTTAACCAACTTTTAACCGAGATGGACGGATTTGACGGACAGAAGGGCGTTGTTTTGCTTGCCGCCAGTAACCGGCCGGAAATTCTCGATAAAGCATTAACCCGACCCGGCAGATTTGATAGAAGAATTCCGGTAGAACTACCCGATAAAACGGGCAGGCAGGCCATCTTAGAGGTGCACGGTAAAAACGTTAAACTGTCTGATGATATAGATTATGAAAAAATCGCAAGAGCAACCTCCGGTGCTAACGGTGCCGAGCTTGCAAATATAATCAACGAGGCGGCACTAAGGGCGGTTAGGGACGGTAGGCAGGAGGTAATGCAATCCGATTTAGAGGAGAGCGTAGAGGTTGTTATCGCCGGATATCAACGGAAAAATGCCTCCGTTTCGGAAAAGGAACGCAAAATCGTCTCCTACCACGAGGTTGGCCATGCGTTGGTGGCTGCAATGCAGAGCGACAGCGCACCGGTACATAAGATAACGATAATTCCGCGTACCTCCGGCGCACTTGGCTATACCATGCAGGTGGACGAGGATGAAAAGTTCCTTATGAGCAAAGAGCAGGCGCTTAGTAAGATTGCTACCTTTACAGCCGGACGAGCCGCAGAGGAATTAATCTTTAAATCAATTACCACCGGCGCATCCAACGATATTGAACAGGCAACCAGAATTGCAAGGGCAATGATAACACGCTACGGCATGAGCGACAGATTCGGAATGGTAGCACTCGAGACGTTGAACAACCAATACTTAGGCGGTGATAGCTCCCTTGCATGTTCATCCGAAACCGCAAGGATAATCGATGAGGAGGTTATAAAAATCATCGGTGAACAATATTCAAAGGCTATCGAGATTTTAAAGAAAAACGAGAAAAAACTACACGAAATTTCAAGCTATCTCCTAGAAAAAGAAACCATTACAGGAGATGAATTCATGAAAATATTAAACGAATAACATCGGAGGAAGAAAAAATGTTTGGCATGTTCAGGTTGTATTTTGACCCGACCTATATATTGATAATAGTTGGTGTAATAATAACAATAGTCGCACAGGTGAAGATGAAATCCACCTTTTCAAGATATTCAACGATAAAGAGCTCAAAAGGATTTACGGGAAGGGAGGCGGCAGAGGAAATTTTAAGGTCCGAGGGGCTACATGATGTTAGCGTAAGGCATGTTAGCGGTAGTTTATCTGACCACTATGACCCAAGAACAAAAACTGTAAACCTATCCGATGCAACATATAACCAAAGCTCGGTTGCGGCAGTAGGAGTTGCGGCACACGAATGTGGGCATGCACTGCAACACGATAAAAATTATATACCGCTAAAACTCAGAACAGCCATTGTACCGCTTGCAAGATTCGGCAGTATGGCAGCAGTCCCGCTAATAATTCTCGGAATGTTTTTTACCGGGAGCACCTCAGAGATAATTATAGAGATAGGAATAATAGCGTTTTTAGCATCGGTTATATTTCAGATAGTCACCCTGCCGGTTGAATTTAATGCATCAAAAAGAGCGGTTAAAATTTTAGGTGATACCGAAATTTTAACCCAAGATGAAATCCCCGGCACTAAATCGGTTTTAAATGCTGCGGCACTGACCTATGTGGCTGCGGTAGCGGCATCACTGCTACAGCTTTTCAGGCTTTTACTATTAACAAGAAACAGACGGGGCTAACAAACATATTTAAATGGATATCATTATAGCAATCGAATAAACAAACTGAAATCAATATTAATGCAGATTAAAAACACAATGAAAAGGAGAGATAGATGTTCAATTTTGAAAAAATAAAGGTTAAAGAGCAAGCGGTTGCTCTTAAGACAACGATCGATGAATGTACTACTTTAAAGTACGAGATTATTGTGTTAACAGAAAAAAGCAAAACCATGTCTTCGGAGGAACTTATAAGAGCCACCGATATCTTGAATGATTACGACAAACTCA
>CAYJOX010000275.1:0-2130 GCA_964371915.1 uncultured Oscillospiraceae bacterium | reverse complement strand
GTCTAACTTTTTGGGGTCACATCAGAATCAAAATCTCGGTAGCAGTTTATTTATAAACTATTTATTTCGTTTAAAAATGCGGTAGCATATCTCTTTAGTTTTTCCTCGCCCACTCCATTAATTGCTAAAAATTGCTGCTTGTTTTTCGGTAGCTTTACACACATGTCTATAAGCGATCTATCGGTAAATATAACGAATGCCGGCACGCTTTGTGTTATGGCAAGCTCTGCACGTACCGCCTTTAAACGATTGAACAGCTCTACCCTATCCTGCGGCAAGCTTTCTGCGGCCGGAGGTTTTTTTGTTGCTCTAATAGTTACACCAGTATCATCTGTTAGCGGCTGCTCAATAATTTTAAGGCAGCTACCGCAGTTATCACAATAATTCTGTGGCCTTTCACCGAAATACCGTAGAATAAACCCTCTTAAGCAGTCTGGCGTAGTAGAGTAGAAGGTCATCTGCTTTAAGCGCTCCAGTGCTGCCTCTTTAACCTGAAGCTCCATGCTATCGTCCGAGTAGGTTTTATCCTTATCGTTGTTTATCATCCACTCATTTGTTCGATAATCCTGCTTGCTATACAGCAGAAGGCATTTTGCATCACTACCGTCTCGTCCGGCACGCCCGGCCTCCTGATAATAGCTTTCTAGATCCTTAGGCATGTTATAGTGTATAACAAAGTTTACGTTTGATTTATCTATGCCCATGCCAAATGCATTTGTAGCAACCATATATCCTGCACGGTCATACAAAAAATCGTTTTGGTTAGTATGCCTCTCCTCGTCCGTCAGGCCGGCATGGTATCTTGTGGCCGCATAACCGTTACTTTTAAGTCTATCACAAAGCTCCTCTACCGCCTTGCGTGTAGTACAGTAGATAATACCGTTTTGCCCGGGGTTATCCTCTATAAACCTAAGAACGGCTGCCGTTTTATCCTTAGGCTTCCTCACCTCAAAATATAGGTTGCTTCTATCAAAGCCGGTTATAAACTCTTTTGGGGTTTTAAGCTTTAAAAGCTCCTTAATATCCTCCCGTACCGTTTTTGTTGCTGTAGCGGTAAAGGCAGAAACTACCGGCCTTACCTTTAGCGTGTTTACAAACTCCGGTATATCCTTATAGCTAGGCCGAAAATCCTGCCCCCACTGTGAAATACAGTGTGCCTCGTCTACCGTTACCATTGCAATATCTACCTGCTGTGCAAAGGATAAAAAATAGGGTGTTAGCAACCGCTCCGGTGCAACATAAATTATCTTATACCTTCCCTCGGATGCAAACTGCATTGCCTTTGCCACCTGCCCGGGCGTTAGGGAGGAGTTTATGTATGCTGCCTTCACACCGGCCTCTATTAACCCCTGTACCTGATCTTTCATTAGTGATATTAACGGTGATACAACAATAGTAATGCCCGGCTTTGCAAGGGAGGGTATCTGATAACAGATAGATTTACCGGCACCGGTAGGCATGATGGCTAAAACATCGTTATCGTCTATTATCTCGTTTACAATTTCTTGTTGAGAATCCCTAAAGCTTTCGTAACCGAAGTATTTTTTAAGTAGTTTTAATGCCGCCAATTCTGCCTTTCCCTGTGGTGTTAAGTTAGTTATATTATACTTTTCAACCTCTGTTTTATATTATTAATCTCGTCATCGGTAGCATAGTTGCGCTCAACCTTATAAAGAGCATGATCATCCGGCTGTATGGGGCCTAATTTTTTTTGCTCTGCTCTCTCAGGATAGGTTTTTCTTCGCTGTTCAAAATTTGCAAAAGGTAACGCTGTGTTCATCGCAATAAAATCCATAACCGTACCGTAAAAACCATTTTCTCGCTTTTGGTAGGTTAGGTTTGCCTGTAGCTCCTTTTTTATTCTACTGTCTATCTTACGATTTTCCGTTATACAAAGGCTAAGGAAATTTGCAACCTTAATATAGTTTGGCTCCTCTTCAAAAAGGTAAAAATGTTCCATCGTTTCACGTTTTATCGGAAAGCTATATTCGCCCTGTCCTGTCTTTATAAAGCTATCGTAATCGCTTATTGTTTCGGATTCTAAGAATATCATCATCTCCTTACCCTTGGGTAGCGGTATCGGCCTTAAGGTATAACAACTCTTGCCGGATGCCCATATCTCCCCTATCG
>CAYJOX010000274.1:0-2147 GCA_964371915.1 uncultured Oscillospiraceae bacterium | reverse complement strand
CGCAAAACCACCCATCACGTCAAAATCCAATGGTGGTTAAAAATGGCTTTCACGGTGGTATCTATTCTACCTCAGCGAGTCGTCGATTAGCAGAGCTACTTCTTTATGACTGCGCGCACATACAGCAAACAGAAATGAACTGGAAAAATAAAAAGCTTATACGTGCCGGAAAACCTCCGGAGGAGCCAATCTATAGCGATGAGGACGTGAAGCAGACCATGCGTCTCTTTAGCTCTACCGATTATCATAAGACGATAGAGATTGCACCGGAAGTTAACCTTACCTTTTACGATGCAGGGCATCTTCTTGGATCCTCTATAGTAAGGATAGAGTTAACCGATGATGATGGAAAAAGAAGAGGACTTGTCTTTTCTGGAGATCTAGGCAATGACAGCCGTCCACTCCTTTGCGACCCCGATCACCTTGCGGATGGTGATTGTGTTGTTATGGAAAGCACCTACGGCGCAAGGGTACATCAAGGGCTTGATAACACAAAGGATGAACTTAAGAATATTGTAAAAACTACCTTTGCTAGGGGTGGTAAGGTAATAATTCCGGCATTTGCGGTAGGCAGAACGCAGGAGCTATTATATCACCTTAGGGAGCTTTACGATGAGGGCGCCTTTAAAGGCTATGAGCACTGCCCTGTGTTTGTGGATAGCCCACTTGCCGTTGAGGCAACAAGGCTGTTTGAGGAATATGCCGATAGCTATTTCGATGAGGATACCCGAAAGGTATTGCGGCGAGGGGACGATCCTATCAGCTTTGATCAGCTGACCCTATCGGTCACCACTGAAGAATCCCGTAGGATAAATGAATACAAAGGCTCATGCATAATAATTTCGGCCTCTGGAATGTGCGATGCCGGCCGAATAAAGCACCACCTAAAATACAACCTTTTTAACCAAAAAAATAGCATACTATTTGCTGGGTATCAAGCAGAGGGAACGCTGGGTAGAAGGTTACTTGAAGGTGCAAAGAAGGTAAATATCTTCGGAGAGACCATATCGGTCAAAGCTTCTGTGAAGAAGATATCGGGCATCTCGGCACATGCCGATCAGCCTGCACTTATCAGATGGATTGATCATTTTTCACCAAGGCCACAGATAGTGTTTCTTAACCATGGTGATCCAGAATCTACCGAGGCACTTTCGTTATTAGTTGAGGAAAAAACCGGTGTTAAGCCGCTTATTCCAAGCATAGGCGAAACATTCACCCTTAACTTTACCGGTGAGCAACATATTGTACAGACAGTTGTTGTTCCCTCAAAAGATATTAAGGCGGAGGCAGAGCAGGCTCTATCAAGGCTATACGCTGTTGCCGGAAAGATTGGCTATCTGCTTGAGACAGACCCCAGTGGCGAACATATAGATATACATCGTGCGGCACAGAAGATAGAGGAACTGTGGGAGTTGCTTAAACAGGATAAAAATATATAGGGGATATTAATGATTGCAATAATTGATTATCTGGCCGGAAACGCACCCAGTATGCTTTCGGCGGTAAATAGTATAGGCTTTGACGGCAGGCTTGTTTCGGACCCTGAGGGGCTTAAGGGTGCCAAAAGCATAATTTTACCCGGTGTGGGAAGTGCAGGTGCCACTATGAGATCACTTGCCGATGCCGGCTTTATTGAGCCGATTGCCGATATGGTGCTTGATAAAAAAGTACCTTTTTTAGGCGTTTGTGTAGGTATGCAGATTCTATTTGAGCACAGCGAGGAGGAAGATGCCGATTGTCTAGGCTGGCTTAAAGGAGATGTAATACGCTTTGACCAATATGGTTTAAGGGTGCCGCAGATGGGGTGGAACCTTGTCGAGTTTAAAAAGCCGGTCTGCTTTGATGCAAAAGACGACTACTTTTATTTTGTTAACTCATACCACGTATGCCCTAAGGAACAGGATATTAGCTGGGGAGTAACCGAGTATGGCAAGGAGTTTACCTCGGCGGTTAATAAGGGCAACATCTATGGCACACAGTTTCATATAGAAAAAAGTGGCCCTGTAGGTCTTGCACTGCTAAAAGGATTTTTAGAGGGAGGTGCAGGATGCTAACAAGACGTTTAATAGCCTGCTTTGATGTTGTAAACGCAATGGTAACCAAGGCACAGCAGTTCGAAGATAATATAAATGTTTCTCCTGCCGAGG
>CAYJOX010000273.1:0-2149 GCA_964371915.1 uncultured Oscillospiraceae bacterium | reverse complement strand
TAGATACCGATAGCGATATAAAGTTTAGCTGTATCCACCGCACCATGAAAAAAACCTTCCTGCTTAATACGGCGCTTATGCTGCTTGTCTGCCTTTTAAACCTTTCACAGCTAATCATTAACCCGGTGGAGGTAGTTGTCAGCAGTAATATGGTTATTACTATGGTTTTATTTGCGTTACTTTTCGTAATAATGGGTATAGATTTTATCGGCTACTGGGTTTGGTTTTTTAAATGCAAAAAGGCAATAGCGCAGGATACCCCCCTGCCCGGCACCACCTTTAAATCCTACTACCGCTATATTAACCCGGTGCTTTACGGCATAAGTTTTGTGCTTATTATCCTTATGATAGCCTTTATTCTACCAAACGAAACGATGCGCCCATTTGTGCTTTTAAACGGCGGTATGCTAATTGTCATATTTATACTGGCCACCCTACTACGAAAATTTTTAAAGCGGCAAAACCTCGGCTATAAATTAAGTTTTACCATATTTATCATAGCCATAGTTGTTGCGGTAGCGGTGCAGAATGTTCTGCTTGTAAGCTTTATCTTTAGCAGGGATATTGCCGAGGGGGAGGATGTGTACACCATTCAGGCGCAACATAGGGAGATAGCCATCTATAACGATGATATCCCCCTAACGTTACAGCAACTTGGGGTAGAGGTTTTAGAGGTTAACTCCTATAACGTTATAAACGATAGCAGCTCCTTTTTGGTAGAGCGGTTAGATGCAAGCCAGCGTAGTTATGATAGCGAGGGTAACCACGGACCGGAGTTTAGCTATGTGGTATACAAAACCGATTTTAGCACCTTATCAAGGTTAATACTAAACGATAGTATGACAAGATATGATTTTTATAACTACGAGCCGATAGATGCCACCCCATGGGCCGCCGAGCAGGCCTACCAGATATACAGCGGCATAGATGCAAGAAACAGCTATATAATAGTAAAGGATAATAATATAGCTATTATCCACCTAAACGATATAGAGGTAAGCGATGCACAGAGGCAGGCGATAACCGAAAGTTTATTATAATAGCAAAAACCTTAAAAAACCCGTAATTTTAAATTTCGATAGCAAAACAAAACCCCCGATAATATCGGAGGTTTTTGTTTTGTAAGATTTTTCTTAACGTAGGAGCTGAAGAACCGATTGAGGCTGTGTATTAGCCTGTGCAAGCATAGCCTGTGCTGCCTGTACAAGAACGGTGTTCTTTGTGTAGGCCATCATCTCTTTTGCCATGTCGGTATCACGAATACGGCTCTCTGCCGCTGTTAGGTTCTCGGTCGTTACACCAAGGTTGTTGATGGTGTGCTCTAGGCGGTTCTGCGCCGCACCAAGCACCGCACGCTGGGTAGATACTTCCTCGATAGCTGCGTTGATAGTTTCGATAGCATTCTGTGCACCGGTTAATGAACTGATATCTACATCATTTATTTCAAGAGCTGTAGAACCCATAGCTGTCATATCAACATCGATTGCCTGTGCAGCGGTATCGCCTATCTGTAGGGTGATTAGTGCTTTAGAACCATCAAGTAGGCTTGTGCCGTTAAAGTTGGTGTTGTCTGCAATACGGTTAATCTCCTCTACCAGAGAGTCAACCTCTTTTTGTAGCTGGGCACGGTCTGTATCCTCATAGGTGCCGTTTGCTGCCTTTGTTGCAAGCTCTACCATACGGTTTAACATGCTGTGTGTCTCGGTTAGTGCACCCTCAGCTGTCTGGATTAGGGATATACCATCCTGTGCGTTTACCTGTGCTACCTCAAGGCCTTTGATCTGTGCTCTCATCTTCTCCGAGATTGCAAGACCTGCAGCATCATCACCTGCACGGTTAATCTGGTAACCCGAAGATAACTTCTCTAGGTTTTTTGCTACCATGCTGTTGTTGATGCCTAGCTGGCGGTTCGAGTTCAGCGCCATAATGTTGTGTTGAATAATCATACATTTCTCCTTAAATATTATTACGCCTCACCGTCCATTGTGAGGCGTTCTAACGCTTCAAATGTTGCCGGCTTCGGAAAAATGTATTCAATTGTTTTAACCGAAACCGGCCTTACACCCTAAAACTCTTAGGGTTTTAGCCTACCAGTTACTGTAGGAGCTGAAGAACCGACTGAGGCTGTGTATTAGCCTGTGCAAGCATA
>CAYJOX010000272.1:0-2173 GCA_964371915.1 uncultured Oscillospiraceae bacterium | reverse complement strand
ATTTAATTAATTGTATATTATAGCTTACAAGGGTAATTATTAGATAAAGCCCATTTCAAAAATTGAATATAAGTATATTATATTTTTCGGTTAAGCTAGCTCGGGAAAAGGAGTTTCAGATGAAAAAATTTGTTGAATGGTTAAATAATGCATCAATAAGAAATAAGTTTCATCCTTTACAGTTTTTTGTTATAGTCAATGTTCTTATCATAAGTGTAGTTTCATTTATTTCTATTGCAATGGTAAACTATTCCTCGCAAAGCATTATTAATACCAATGTTAGGCATAAAGAGGAGTTGAGCGCAATTATCCGAAATATGTATGTCTGCCGTGTTTTAGGGCGTGATATTTTGTTTGCCACCGACGAGGCCGTGAAAAATGATTATTATGATGAATATATTACGGCGTTTAATTCTCTTGATCAAAAGATGAGCGACTATACCATGCATTTGAGCGGTTCTAAGCTCGACGAGTTTATGAGCATTATTGATGAAAAAGATATTTACAAGGAAAGCATGATACTTTCTGCCGATATTTGGCTTGCCGATGGTGACTATAGTGAGGCATTGTATGCATTACAGGCTGTAACCCCGATTGCCAACAAATTTTTTGGGAGTATAGATGAATTTTCTCTCGAGGAAGAGAGGCTGATGAATGATGCCCTTGAAAGAAATAATGCCCTAGTGATTGTTATACTGGTATCTGGTGCCATTATTAGCATAGCAATCATAGTCGGGGTTATTATATTCGCAAGATTTTTCTCTAAAAACATGAGCATAAGTTTAATAAAACTTGAAAAAGCGATGTCTTTAATTGCCGAAACCGGCAACATGAAGATAGAAATACCGAGTGAACTATACACCAAAGATGAAGTGGGCAAAATTGCTGCTGTTGCAAATAAAATGAAAACAATGCTGTTGGAATACTCTTTTAACGATGCACTGACAGGTGGGTATAATGCAAAAGCCTATCATGATGAGATGCATGAATTATTCGAAGACGAAGATACAGAAAAAGAGCTATGGTGCATCATCTCCGATATGAACAACCTAAAGCTTATCAACGATAATTTGGGGCATGCCGAAGGGGACAATGCACTCAGGAATTCTTATTATGCCCTGAACGGCAATTTTGGGAAATACGGCAAGACATATCGTGTAGGTGGGGATGAATTTGTTACTATCTTGACAGAGTGTACAAAAGAGGATGTAGAAACCTTGATTTCAGATGTCACCATACAGTTAAAAAAGGCCAACAGAAATGCAGTGTATAAATATTCTCTTGCCATCGGGTATGATAAATTTGTTGGGAACACAATGTCTCAATACAACAATTTTTTCAAACTGGTGGATAAAAAGATGTATGACAATAAGGTGGCGAGCAAACAATCAAGGATGACCTCAAGGGTAGTGGAGCCACCTAAACAATAAGATAAAATAAATTATTTTGTGTCTTGACATAACTCTAACTATCAGGTATACTTTAATTAGCACTGCTAAGCATATTGGTGGTGCTAATTTTTACCATGAATTTGCTTAGTAGTGCTAATTAAAAAGAGGGGATTATTATGTGTGACATAGATAATTTGAACAACCAGTTGGAGGAGCTACAAAAAAACCTTCACCGAATAAAAAAAGCAACAATGAACAGTGACGATTTTTTACATTCCGGTGAGATGGCAATGCTACGATTTGTGGCGCATTATAATCATCGGCTAAAAAAAGATCCAACCCTAGTTATAATAAGCAATACAGTGGGTATATCCCAGGCGACTGTTACCAAGGTGGCAGAAAGGTTGATCAATAAAGGCTTAATAATAAAAAAATCCTCACCGGATGATAGGCGGGCAAAGCTTATCTCACTAACAGCGAAAGGGGAGGGCTATTTTAACTCCAACAGGCAAAGACAACTTGAGCTATTAACCGGGTTGACCGAAACTCTCGGTGAAAGGGACAGTAAAGAGCTGATCCGGCTTGTAGAAAAAATCAACAACCATTTTGAAAATAAAGGAGTATGAATTGAGTAAAAATCTGGTAAAACTACATTCACTTCCGGCGTGGCAATCGGTGATATCCGCCGCTATACCTGCAATGATAGCGATGGTAATGATGTTGGTATATAATATCGCCGATCTGTTTTTTGTGGGGCAGACAGGCGATACTATGCAGGTAGC
>CAYJOX010000271.1:0-2192 GCA_964371915.1 uncultured Oscillospiraceae bacterium | reverse complement strand
ACGTGACTATTTAGTGGAGTAAATTATGATTATCAAAGAAGTAACGGTAGAAAACCAGGTTGGTTTACACGCTCGCCCCGCAACCTTTTTTATCCAGAAGGCCAATGAGTTTAAATCTTCTATCTGGGTTGAGAAGGAAGAACGCAGAGTCAATGCAAAGAGTTTGCTTGGTGTTCTCTCGCTCGGTATTGTAGGCGGCACAACCATCAGGGTTATTGCTGACGGTCAAGATGAGGTTGAGGCAGTCGAAGGTCTTATTAAATTAGTAAACTCAGGCTTTTCTGACTAATTGAGATTTATCGTAGTTCTGTGACGAAGATAGAGTTGTTGAAAAAAGCAAAATCACTCCCACTTTTACCCGGTGTGTATATCATGAAGGGTAAGGGTGGGTGTGTTATTTATGTTGGAAAGGCGAAACAACTTCAAAAAAGAGTGTCGCAGTACTTTAGTGACGGAGCAAAACCACGCAAGGTTGAAAACATGGTTGCAGCGGTGGTAGATTTCGATACCATAGTTACTACCAGCGAGTTTGAAGCCCTTGTGCTTGAATGCAGCCAGATAAAATTACACAGCCCAAAATATAACATCTTATTGAAGGATGATAAAGGGTATAGTTATATTAGGGTGACAGAGGAAGAATATCCACGTGTGCAGGCTGTACTCCAGAAGGAGGATGACAGCTCAAGATATATCGGCCCATATACAAGCTCCTTTGCAGTTCGGGAGATGGTAGAAACCGCAAACACTGCATTTAGACTTCCAATATGCAGTAGGGTTTTCCCGCGAGACTTTCGCAAGGCTCGCCCCTGCCTTAACCACCACATAGGGCGCTGCATTGGCCTTTGCACCGGTAAAGTATCTAAAATGGAGTATCACGAGCTGTTAGATGGTGCGGTAACTCTAATCACAAAAGGGCAAAAAGAGCTGCTCTCTATCCTTGAGAACAGAATGACCCAGGAGGCAGAGGCGCTGAGGTTTGAGGCCGCCGCAGTAATCCGAAACCAGATAGACTCTATTCGCCAGATGAATAAGGGGCAACGTGTAACGCTTTCCGGCAATCAGGAACAGGATATTATCTCGGTAGTATTCTATTCACGCCGTGCCGCAGTTGCGGTGCTACGATTTAGGGGGGGCAGACTATACGACAAGAAAGAATTTGTTTTTGAGGACCCCGATCCATCCACCTTACGAGAGGATTTTTTACTACAATATTATGGCGGCGAACTGCCTATACCTAAAAGAATTGCTATCGACGAGGGGTTTGAAGACCTTGAACTGGTTAGGCAGTTAATTCGTGATATAAAGGGTAGCAATGTTGAGCTAGTGGTGCCACAAAAAGGGGAGCTTAAATCCCTTATAGAGATGGCAAGAGTAAATGCATCGGAGCGGCTCACAAGAGATGCCGGCCGTACCGGCAGGGTTGAGCGTTTACTTGACAGCCTTGCAAAGCTGTTATCGCTGCCGGCAGCTCCGCAGCGTATAGAGGCATTTGATATTAGCAACTGGGGTGAGGGAAGCTCCGTTTCAGGCATGGTTGTTTTTCATGAGGCAAAGCCGTATAAGGCGGCATACAGGAGATTTGCAATGAAGACGGTAGCCGGTACCGATGACTATGCATCTATCAACGAGGTAATAACAAGGCGCATAGATAACTACAACAGAAAAACCGATGAGGAGTTTTCTAAGCTGCCGAATCTTGTACTGCTTGATGGAGGCTTAGGCCAGCTAGGTGCGGCAAGAAAGGCCTCAATCGGTACCGATTTTGAAAAAGTCCCGTTTTTTGGCATGGTTAAGGATAACCGGCACCGAACACGTGGGCTTGTATGTGAACAGGGTGAGATCGCCCTCTCACCACATAAGGAGTTGTTTGCCTTTATTACACAAATTCAGGACGAAACACACCGCTTTGCAATCTCCTATGAGCGAAAGCGTGCAAAGACAAAAAGCTATACCAGCAACCTTACCGGCATAGCGGGAGTAGGGACGGCAACACAAAAAAAATTATTTGCAAACTTTAAAACTATTTCTAAGATAAGAAATGCAACCGAGGCAGAGCTCATATCGGCAGGAATAAACCAAAAAACTGCAAAAAATATTATATTGCATTTTAAAAGAAGACAGATAAAAAAATCATAACTAACATCGCCCTCATACTATGTCACATAGGACATGTCGAGGGCGATTATTCTTTC
>CAYJOX010000270.1:0-2200 GCA_964371915.1 uncultured Oscillospiraceae bacterium | reverse complement strand
CCGCACAGACAGATTTCGCCTATCGTTATGATATATGGCAGTACACCAGTACCGGCAGATGCCCGGGTATTGCGGGTAATGTGGATTACAACTATAGCTATACAAGGTAACAAAAACATATCAATAAAACATCGGCGATTAGTTTTAGCTATATCGCCGGTGTTTTTGTTACTCTTTTGTAACCGATTGTCCTGGCATGGAAGTTTTGTTTGTTACATATGTAAAATTATCGATAAAAAAGTTGTAACATATAACGAAATAGGTTAAAAAATTTATTTTAATATTGACCTATTACAGGGTAGCATGTATAATGAAATAGAAATAAAACTGGGTTTCACATAGTGAAATTGTATGCAATACTATCGAATTAATCTACTGAGCATAATTTAGATAATTGATACAACAAATTTTAACTACAACCCCTGATAATCTTCGGATTAAGATGCTGCATTAACAATACTGATGGCAGGTATTTAAAATGTATGTTGCAAAGAAAAAGGAGTAAAATAATGTCAAATAAAGTGATTCAAGAAAAGCCACGAGAGATACCGGTAATGCGGGAAGTTGACGTACTTGTTGTAGGTGGTGGCCCGGCCGGAATTGCAGCGGCAGTTGGTGCGGCAAGAGCAGGCGCTAAGACACTTCTTATCGAAAGGTTTGGTTGCCTTGGCGGAAATATCACCCTAGCAGGGGTTGAATCTTTTGCATGGTATCGCCACGAGGGGACAGTTGAGGCAGGTGGAATAGCGATAGAGCTTGAGGAAAAGGCCATCGAGTGGGGAATAGCCACTAAAGAGGTACAGTCCGAGAGTATGGTGTTCGACACCGAGATGTTTAAACCTCTTTTAGATGATTTTGTACTTGAGGCAGGTGTTGAGGTTCTTTTCCATACCCTAGTAACCGATAGCATTACTGAGGATGGGCTAATCAAAGGTGTTATTACCGAGAGTAAATCCGGCAGGCAGGCAATATTAGCAAATCGTATAATTGATTGCTCTGGTGATGCCGATATAGCAGCATTTGTAGGCGCTCCATTCACAATGGGTGAAAAGGACGACCTTATGGGTGTAACAACTACATTTGTTTGTAAAAGTGTAGAGACAAAAAAATTCAAGGATTATATAGATAATGATCTTAAGCCTACCTACAGAGATTGGGGCGGCGGTGAGTGCTGGAAACAGATTACAACCGGTAAAGAGGATGATATGTTCTCTCCTTTTATAGAGAGGCCGTTTATCGAGGCGAGGGAAGAGGGTATAATTAACCCAGAGCCGGGTGTTGCAATTGGTGGCACATACAGTAATATTGATGATGAAACCGGCGAAGTTCTACAGATGAACATGGTTTTCATGAGTGGTTTTGACTGTACCGATGTAGAAGATTTAAGTAGGGCAGAGATAGTTGGCCGTAGAAGCGTTATAGAAACAATGAAAGGCTTACGTGCAAAGGTTCCGGGCTTTGAAAATTCAAAGGTAAGAAACTTTAGTTCTGCCATAGGAACAAGAGAGTCCCGCAAGATTAAGGGGCGTGCATACCTAACAAGGGAGCATGTAACAGAGCAGGGACGCTTTGAAGATACAATAGGTATTTTTCCGGAGTTTATCGATGGAAGAAGCTACCTGATTATCCCCACCACGGGAAGATATTATCAGATACCGTACGGCTGTATGGTACCGGAAAATATCGATAATCTACTGGTAGCAGGAAGGTCTATATCCGGCGATGAGGTAGCTCATTGTTCGTATAGAAATATGTCTTGTTGTGTCGTTACCGGCCAGGCTGCCGGCGTCGCAGCCGCTATTTCACTTAAGATGGATACCACGACATCAAAGGTGGATGTAGCAGAGGTTCAAAACGAGCTGAAAAGACAAAAGGTAAGAATTCACTAATTTGAGGAGGATCAAAGTAATGAAAAAGTTCATGGGCATTTTGTTGGCAGTTGCTTTTGCAACAACAACACTTGTTAGCTGCTCGGCTCCCGCAGAGGAAGCTCCGGCAACAACAGACGAACCCGCTTCTACATCAGAGGCAACAGGCGAAGAAACAGCAGAGCCGGCAGGTGATGCACCTACAGCAGAGAACCCCAAAACATTCATGGTAAGCCACACATTCTACGTAGGCAACCCGCTTGACCTTGCACTAGTGCAGGCAACAGAGGCTATCACCGAGAGAACCGGTGGTGCACTACAGTTTGAGCTGT
>CAYJOX010000269.1:0-2210 GCA_964371915.1 uncultured Oscillospiraceae bacterium | reverse complement strand
TATGAAGATACCGGGCGAATCGCTAAAGGGTGTTTACAGTGCTAATGAATATCTTACCCGTGTAAACCTTATGAAAGCCTACCTACCGGGTAGCAGAACACCTATACTAAAGAGTAAGGCCGTGGCCGTTGTAGGCGGTGGTAATGTTGCTATGGATGCTGCACGCTGTGCAAAACGTATGGGTGCGAAGGACGTGTATATAGTTTACCGCCGTAGCATGACAGAACTTCCGGCAAGGGCAGAAGAGGTAGAGCATGCCGAGGAGGAGGGAATCATCTTTAAAACCCTCTGTAATCCGGTAGAAATTCTTCCGGATGAAAACGGCTTTGTTAATGGAATTAAATGTGTAGAGATGGAGCTTGGCGAGCCGGACGATAGCGGGCGCCGCAGGCCTATCGTGAAAAAGGATAGTGAGTTTGAGCTTGCAGTTGATGCCGTAATTATATCTATCGGCACCAGCCCTAACCCTCTAATCAGGACAACAACTCCCGGCCTAGAGACAAACCGTTGGGGGTGTATCGTAACCGATGGTGATGATGGCCTAACCAGCCGTGAGGGTGTGTATGCCGGAGGTGATGTAGTGACCGGAGCAGCCACAGTTATATTAGCAATGGGTGCAGGCAAGGACAGTGCAAAGGCTATAGACACATGGCTAAAAAGCAAGGCGTAACATAAAACGGGCGTTTATATGAAAACCAGTATTACCAGGCGCTGGATAAAGGGCAACATACTCGTGACGGCAACTATTTTAATACTTGCCGAGATTGTTTTGTCAATTTTTATAGTAAGTAGCTATTATGACGATACAAGGCAGGCACTGATTACAAGGCTTGAGAATGTTTCCGGCCAGCTACTTGTTGCCGGAAGTGTCGCCCCTAACGAGCGTGCTTCCACACTAAACAGAATGGTTGAGGAGTTTTCGGAGGCGAATAAGTTTGAGTTTATGCTTATAGGGCATGATGGCAATATTGTAAGCAGCTCCGGTTCGGCAACGGTTTATGGCGATATGATACAAGATTTAGATCTTGCGCTATCCTCCGATAACGGGATTGGTGAGTATGTTGGCCAGACAAGCCGTAACGAGCCGATAATGTCCATGGCAATGCTTGTGCCATACACAACAACCGATATAGCAGCAATAAGAATGGTTGTATCTCTTACCGGTGTTAACCAGGCAATTATCAGCAGTATAGGCCTTACAATATTTATCGCTATTATCATATTTGCATTTTCCATTATAACCGGAATTCTTTTTGTACGCAGCATAGTTAACCCTATCTCTAAGATTGAGCGTATAGCCACGAGGATTGCCGGTGGTGATTTTAACGTACGTATCGACAACAACTATGACGATGAGATAGGCAGGCTCTGCGCTACCATTAACAACATGGCCGGTAACCTTTCGGAATCTGAACGGCTTAAAAACGACTTTATCTCATCAATATCCCACGAGCTCAGGACGCCGCTCACTGCTATAAAAGGGTGGACGGAAACCCTAGGAACGGTAGACACACTTGATTCTGCAAATACTAAAAAAGCGATGAAGGTTATTGGAAGTGAGGCAGACAGGTTGACCGAGATGGTGGAGGGGCTACTCGATTTTTCCAGAATTCAAAACAGCGGCCTCGTGCTTGTTAAGGAGCGAATAGACCTAATAGCCGAACTTGCGGATGCGGTGCATATTGCCGCAGGGCGAGCCTCTGCGGAGGAGGTGCAGATTGTTTTTGACGAGCCCATAGAGGCAATAGTTTTGCATGCTGATAGGAATAGGCTTAGGCAGGTGTTTTTAAATATACTTGATAATGCCGTTAAATACTCCCCTAGGCAGGGGCATATCTATGTAGCTGTCGAGGATGCCTTGAAAAAGGTTGTTGTTACAATCGAGGACGAAGGCAACGGCATACCGATTAGCGAGATTAAAAATGTCAAGGAAAAATTTTATAAGGCAAGCGGATCAAAAAAGGGTAGCGGTATCGGCCTTGCCGTTGTAGAGGAGATATTGCGCGCACACGATTCTGATATGAATATTTACAATCGCAAGGCAGGCGGCTTGGGTGTTGAAATTACATTGCACAAGGACTAAAATTGTTAAAAAATACAAAAAAAATGCGATTTTTTAATTTTTTTTTGCATAAACTATTGCATTTTATCTTTTCTTGTGTAAAATAGAAAATGTAATATTAAAAATTAAGCACTTTTCACAAAAGCGG
>CAYJOX010000268.1:0-2240 GCA_964371915.1 uncultured Oscillospiraceae bacterium | reverse complement strand
GCCTATATTCTGTCGGTTCATATCCTGCATTTACATAATCATATTGTATGGAAAAGGTTTCTGCCGTTTCAAAATATTCGCCATTAAAGCTCATAAAAGCTTTTGCAAAAACATAGTCCGATGATGTTATTCCCAAATCGAGAAAATCACCGCCAAAAGCAAGATAATTTCTTCCATCTACCTCGGTGTATTCGATATTAAACTGCATCCCCTCCTCGCCATAATAGGAAAGCGGGAACTCGCCGGCGTGGCCTACCGTGCCGTCGTCATCTAGATAATAAATATGCAGATAGTTATTAAGTTGCGAGCCGATAAAATGCTCGCTTGCGATATTAAACATCTCGTCAACATCATTGTCGGTATCGCTGTTATATACACGTGCAATAACTAGCTCGTACACATTATCCTCATTTAGGTCTATGAGGTTTGCATAAAAATAGCCATTGTAATCGCTAGTTAGTTCACCGTATGATGATGAAAGGGCTTTTCGGTAGGAATGCACAAGGGCATTAAAAGCACCGTAATCTATATTGTTTGGGTTTTCAAAGCCGTGTTGAGTTTGTACAGTTGTATTTTCGGCAGAATTATTCCGGTCGCCCTCGGCATCTGTCTGGGAGCTAATGTTTCCAAGTGCATTGCCAAATGCATCTCCAAGGTTGCCGCCTTCATCTTGAGAGCAGGAGCTGAATAAAATAATTGCAGATAAAACGATAGTGTATATAATACATCTTTTCATAACTCACCTCTTTAACCTGCAGCCGCATGTTTAACTATCTCTACAACAACACCGTTTTCCTCGTTGAGCAGATACGCGTTTACCGTTAGTGTATAATCACCCTCATATTTTTCTGCGCTATAATATCCCTCATATCCATCGATTATAATGTTAAAACCAAGAAGTTTTAACAGATTAACATATCCGAGCAAGATATCGTAATAATCTCCTGGATATTCAATGCTGTATGTCTCTGCTTGAGTTTGAGAAACGGTAAACTCGTTTGAGGCTGTAGGTAGCTCGTTCCCACTCACAATGCCTTTAAAATCTGGTATCTCTATACCTTCTAGTGTAGGCGATAAATTTATCAAATCGTACATAAGTAGATACATAGCACTGTCTATCTTCAAGCTACCGTCTTCATAGGCAAATTTTACTACCGCTTTTCCGTCCGGCTCGCCGAATGTGAGTTGATCTATAATAAGTGTGTTATTCGACATGTTTGTATAATCTATCGTGTCAAAACCCACACTTAACATACCATAACCCCTACCTCCTCTTACAAGGTAAAGGGTACCATCAAATTCCATAAAATTTTCTTCAACTAGCCTCTGATTGTTTTCTATATAATTCTGTGTGAAATAAAGGCTTAAATGCTCGTAAAGTTCCGCTAAAGAATTAAAATTATAGACAGGAAAATATATGGCCTCGGCGGGGTCGGCAAAATAGCCGCTCGGTAACCCCTCGTTTATGCCTATTAAAAGTGCAGGGGCATCGTCATTATAAAATGCGTCTTCACTTTCATAGACAGCTTTTTTAGTCATATCCTCGGTGTCGTAATATTCTGCTGAAAATTCATCACGGTAAACTTCGTTAAGTGCATAGATACAGTCCGCTATAGTCACCGATGATAAACCGGAATCCGCTACAAACTCAAACCACTCATCCCCTGCAACGTCATACTCATATAGCCGGGAGGTTGGGGAAACAGCAAGCCACTCCTCGGTAGTAAAACGTTCGTCTGTATTTGTTCCTACCTTAAAAACAGCACAAATTTCGCCAAAAATCTCCTCGTCGTCGGCCCTCATTATTGCTCTGCCCTCAAGATAGTCTACCCCTACCATATCAACAAGAATATCTTCATAATCTATTTCATTATTCTCACTAACACTATTCTCATTATTATGTGCGATGTCCTGTGTAAACTGTGCAAATGTTGAACCAATGGTATCTGTACCTTCATCTGCTGTACATGCGCCTAGCATTAAGCAGATAGACAACAATATTAAAATGATTTTTTTCACAGTTTACCTCCAGTATCTGTTAAAAATTTTCTAAGCCGCCGCCCCGGTATCTGCTATACACGGGTTTTGCGATAACTCCACACCCTTATTATATAGTTTTTATCCTTTTAAGGCAACACCTCACAATAACTGTGTGGTGTTGCCTTAAGCAATTATTGTGTATCACTCTCATCAAAAACATCGCCACACTCCGGGCAGAATTTAGGTGGGGTTTTGGGATC
>CAYJOX010000267.1:0-2306 GCA_964371915.1 uncultured Oscillospiraceae bacterium | reverse complement strand
AACCATCACGCCGGATGGCGGGTTGGACATCGATACACAAAGGCCGCAAACCCCACCCGATGATGTTATTATCGATAACGAAACATTAGCCCCGGGCCTTTACGAGTTTGATGATGGAATAGTTACCATACTGCCGGAGGCATTCGTTCCGCTAGGCGATGGCTCGCACGAGATAACGCTAAAATATGATGATGGTGATATAAGCGGTGAGGTAATCACCGATGAAGGGGTGCCGACATCCGCCGGTATAAGAGATGGCGGTTGGAGCCTGTTTGACCTATTGGTTACAATATTTGCCTTTTTAATGATGCTACTGCTACTATTTAAAAAGCAGAATAAAAAATCGCAGGAGTATAAGCGCAGATACGAACAGGAGCTATCGGCGGATAGCAGCCTAGAGGATGAGTTTGCATATGCCGAGTTTAGAAAGGCATACAAGCGCCATAAAAGGCGAGAGCGCATTAGAAAGCCCTTTAAGATAGTTGGTATACTGCTATTTGTGATAAGCCTAATACTACTAATACTAACACAGGATTTCACCCTACCGATGGTATTCTTTGATATCTACAGCCTGTATTTTGCTATAATAGCCATACTGGATATAGTTGCGACGGCGATAGTTTTAATAAACAGCGACCCTACCGATAATAATAACTATATAAGGGATGAATCACTGGAGGATGTAACGGCATAAGCTGTTTATCCGAATAAAAGCTTGCTTTTTATCCCAAATTATTATATACTTATATAAATAGGGAGTATAAAGAGGTAGTCTATGAGTGAACTAACTACAATTTTCAGTATCTTTGATGAGGAAGGCGATGAGATAAAGATCGCTTTAACCGATGTGTATAGATCGTTAAAGGAGAAGGGATACAACCCGATAAATCAGATTGTCGGCTATATCCTATCGGAGGATCCTACCTACATTACGACACATAACGGTGCAAGAAATAAGATAAGAAAGATAGACCGTGATGACCTACTTCGTGCCCTGTTAACCGACTATCTAAAGGATAAATAAGGGGGACAAATGGGATATAAACCACCAATCACCTATAAAGGCCGCCCACTTGTGCGGTTTAAGGATGAGCTTTATTACGGCAACCTTGATGCAAAGTATCTGCTAAAGCTAAAAATACTCTCTGTTCGCAAGGATGGGGATAAAGAGGTAGCCGACCGTATACAGATACTACTGCTCGAATCGGACGATAGCCGCCCGGAGGCAGAGCGTGTAATGCGCAACTCGGAGCGTGAGGGCCTGTACAACGCACTGGATATAGGCAAGGTATGGCTGGATAGCGCACTAAACCAGCCGATGTAAAGCGAATAACAACCCCCTACCGAAACGGTGGGGGGTTAGTTTTAGGCTACCGAACAGCTGGCAATGCGTTGGCATTTAAGGGGTTTTAATTTTGAAACAGCTTGGCGCTGTTTTATTTTTTTCCCTTTTCTATGCCTTTGGGTATGAGCCTTGCAACCGCAAGGTTTATAAAGGATATTCCGGCCGCAACCATAAACACATACTGTGGCCCGAGGTATGCCCAGATAAGCCCACATAGGTAGGAGGCTATCACCGCCACCGCATGATCAAGCGATATGCCGAAGGATATTGTAGATACTATCTCCTCCTTGTTTACCGCTATCGAGCTTAGGTAGACGGTGCGAATAAAGCCCATCTGGCTGGATACCCTGTCTACAACAAAGATCATTGCGGTTATAAAAACGGCTATTCCGGCGGTAGCAAAGCTGCCGATATGGAAGTTATATGCCATGAATGCCAGTAGCAGATATACGGCTATAAAGGAGAGGGCATCGGCATAGAGCATAGTTTTTAGGCCGAACCTATCGAGGCAACGCCCTAAGAAGGGGAGAAAGAAAATACCGATAAGCGAGCTTAGCATAATAAGTAGCGATATAGAATCGGCACCAAAGCCGAGTAGCTCTATAAGTAGCCAGGGGGAGTAGACGAATACAATCTGCTTTTGCACCCCAAAAACTATCGCCAATATGTAGTATAGCTTATACTCCTTACGGATAACCGGCTTTGCGGTTTTGGGCATTACACTGCTACCCCTTGCCAGCCGGTAGATGACTATAAAAAGCACAACCGCCACGGCAAACCCAATCCCTGCCAGTACAAAAGGCACCTTTATGGGTGTTTTAAAGGATAGAAAGGAATATCTAAAACCGATAAAGGTGATTGTACCGGCTATAAGCGAGAAAAGGGTGTAAAGCCCCTTTATCCTGCCGAGAATTGAGCCGAGGTTAGGGTTTTTGTTGCCCCCGAGTATCGATATAGAGAG
>CAYJOX010000266.1:0-2318 GCA_964371915.1 uncultured Oscillospiraceae bacterium | reverse complement strand
GCTATCTCTGCTGTAAGGTGACTTTTATAATTTTCTATATAGCGCTCAAAGCCTTTTACATCCTCATTGCAGGGTTTCGCAACGATAGTTTTTACATCTTTAAATATCTTGCTGTTTAAAAAATCTTCTAGCCTCTCATCTGCTTTTTTGTTTATCATGTAACTTGCGAGAATTGCCATGCCCCACGGGCCGCCTTCTCCCGAATTTTCTGTTACGGCAATCGGCACATTAAGTGCACCGGCCAAAAACTTTTGCCCCACAACCGGTGCTTTAAAAAGCCCGCCGTGTCCGAGCAATGTGTCAATATTTACATTCTCCTCAATGAAAAGAATGTCCATGCCGATTTTCAACACCGCCATTGAACCGTAAATGACCGAGCGCGCAAAGTTCGCCAATGACATATTAGAGTCGGGGCGGCGTACAAACAAGGGTTTACCGTGATCGACGTTGACAACCGGCTCTCCTGCGAAAAAGTTGTAGCTTAAAAGTCCGTCACAATCCGCATCGCCCTCTAATGCCTTTTCATAAAACAGGTCAAAGAGTTGTGGTTTTGTTATACTGCATCCCAAGGATGATACCAACTCAAACATCATGGTTACCCATGCATTTATATCGGAGGTGCAGGTGTTGCAATGTACCATGGCAACGGGGCTACCGCATGGTGTTGTTACCATATCAATCTCCTTGTGAAGCTCTGCCAGTGCCTTCTCTAATACGATCATGGCAAATACGCTTGTGCCGGCAGATACATTCCCTGTTTTTTTTGCCACACTGTTTGTAGCAACCATTCCTGTTCCGGCGTCACCCTCCGGCGGGCAAAGGGGGATGCCCGCCATTAGGTTTCCTGTCGGGTCGAGGAGGTTTGCGCCCTGCTCGCTTAGAACGCCTGCCGGTTCTCCGGATAAAATCACCCTGGGTAGAATATCTTTTAACCTAAATTCGGTATTGCACTCTGATAAAAGGCTATCGGTTTTTGATAGCATATCTTCATCATAATCCATCCTGCTACTGTCGATAGGGAACATGCCGGAGGCATCTCCTATGCCCACTACCTTTTCCCCTGTCAGTTTCATATGTACATAGCCCGCAAGCGTAGTTAGGCATGAAATATCCTTAACATGCTGCTCCTTGTCCAGTATACACTGGTAAAGGTGTGCTATGCTCCAGCGCTCCGGAATATTAAAGTTAAGTAGCTCTGTAAGTTTTTCGGCGGCCACGGTTGTGTTTGTGTTGCGCCATGTCCTAAACGGGGTTAGCAGCTGCCCCTTGCTATCAAATGGCAGATACCCATGCATCATTGCCGATATGCCGATAGACGATATGGCGCTAAGCTTTTCTCCTGTTTTTTCACTAAAGTTTGAGCTTAGCTTAGAATATGCATCCTGAATACCATCCCATACACTCTCAAGAGGGTAGCTCCAATAGCCGTTAACAAGGCTGTTTTCCCAGTCGTGAGAACCGCTAGATATAACAATGCCTTTATCGTCAATCAGTACCGCTTTTATTCTTGTTGAGCCAAGCTCAATACCGAGGTATAAATTTTGCATAAGTATCCTTTCTTATATGTAATATAACAGTGTGTTTTTAGCTACAACAGCCCCAACTAGAAAGCATAAGAGTTGTTAATGTCTATAACCGATGCTCTTTCGAAAAGAGTTTCGGCAAACTCGTATGATTCACAGATGTTTTGGCTGGTTATCATCTGAATTATCAGCTCAGCCACCTTCTCCCCAAAACGCTCTTTGGGGTGGTTGTAGGAGGTAAGCTGTATATTTCTGTAGGTGGCAAGATCGGTGTTATCTACACTTACTATGGATACATCTTCCGGCACCCGTATGTTGTTTTTGGCAAATACATCTATAAGGCTGGCCGCAAGCTGGTCGTTGTAGCATACAACAGCGGTGCAATTTTTAAACCTTGTTAATATCTTTCGCTCTATTAGGTCGATATTTTTTGTGTCCTCGGTATCTACCCATACAACACGGTTGTCACGAAATTTTAAGCCGCTTTCAACTAGGTGCTTTGCATACCCACTATATCTCTTAATGCCCTGCCCATCATCAGATTTAAACAATCCACCTATATTCTGATGTCCTTTATTGATAAGGTGTTGAACAAGCTCTTTGCCTATTATCTCATCCTGCATCGAAACTATGGGTGCGTTTAACTCGGGGTAGATGGAATGGATGAAAATCATCGGCACCCCTTTTTTTTGTAGTTTACGGTAAAGCTCGATGTTAGGGTTTGGCAAAGCACTTTTTGTGGTTTCGATGATAATTCCGCTAAGCTCCTGCTTAAGCAGCTCTTTTAAAATCATC
>CAYJOX010000265.1:0-2324 GCA_964371915.1 uncultured Oscillospiraceae bacterium | reverse complement strand
ACACTACGAACGCATATTTACTTTAAAGTGAAAATTGAAAAGTTGAAATCAGTAGTCAAATAGTAGTCATTTGCTTTTTCTGCTTGTCCTCCTCTGCCGATAAAACTGCTTGTTTAAACCCTTTGCCACCCCTCACCCTCTCACCCGGTCAGAGTAGTCGGAGGCCTTCATATTATCCGTTATACTACAAGCGCTTATTTAATTCAAGTGAAAAGTGAAGAATGAAAATTGTAAAGTTTGCTGATTAGTAGTTAATATAGCAAACATCTGACATTTGCGAAGTTTTATAGTAACAAACACGCCTTATAATTATATACCTATTTAACGCTGTAGTCAATAGCTAATTGTGTGCACTATGGGATAGGCACACCAAAACTATAGGTAGTATATTTACCGCCTAAATACATCATTATGTTTCACATATTATTTGTTTATTTATCTGTTGTAAAAAGCCTTACTACTCCCCTACCTATATACATATGGGAAATATACACCTCATTCTTAACCCCTTGGTAAACAGGCTTTTATTGCCTATGCTTTCGTGTAGGAACAAAGTTTTGTGCTATGGTACGTTTATTGCCTTTAGATTTTGCATAGAAAAAACCATAGATACAGAAGATTACAGCACCCACAAAGTTAACTATCATATCCTTCATAGTATCTATAAGCCCTATATCAAGATATCCGCCAACACCGAGAGATTCCCCGTTTATAATTACATCATTTATTCCGTTAATACTTACCACTGTATTAGTTTTAGTATCATCCAATGCAACCGTGTGTATTGCGTTTATTACGGTATCCTTTTGCATATCGGTAAAAAAGAAGTAATCCATACCAAACTCAAAAAACTCCCAGATAACTGCAACGGTCATCGAAAAACAAAAGGCCATAAGCGCCATAAAGATCGGAGAAAGATCGAAGGTTAATCTATCATCATTATTTAGAATGACAACCAACGAGAAGCCCACAGCTGCCGCTAAAAACCCATTAAAGGTATGCAGCATTGTATCCCAGCCCGGTATTCTTACATAAAAAGCATTAATCTCGCCGAGAATTTCGGCTGCAAATATGAAAAAGAATATCGTTATCTCAAGTGCCGGCGGTACCTCGATATTCATCTTCACCTGAACCCAGCTCGGAACATAAAAAAGCAGTAGAGTTAACAGGCAGAAGAATACACTCTCATAATTTTGTAAAAAGAACTGGCGCACCATAATAGCAACTACAATAAGTCTTAATACACTAAAAACAATAAAAGTACTGCGGTGTTCGCGTAGCTCAGCCTTTATGGCGCTGCTTAAGCTTTTTCTCTCTTTATTACGGCTCATCTGCTCTCCCTATAATAATTTAGATGCTATATTAGCTTTTCTACTTATAGGCACATTATAACACGAGGGGTGGAAAAAATCCACCCCTCGTGTTTGTTTTTAGTATTGATAATCAAATTTACTTAATCTGACCCATAACCTCTTCTGCAAAGTTATCCTGGCGTTTTTCAAGACCCTCACCCTTTTCGAAGCGTACAAAGCCTTTAATCTCAATGTTTCCACCGAGTGCCTTTGCTGTATCGGCAACGTATGCGGCTATCGTCTTGTCCGGATCCTTTACAAACTCCTGCTCAAGTAGGCAGAACTCTTTGTAGTACTTTTTGATACGACCTGCAACCATCTTCTCGGCAATTTCCTGAGGCTTACCCTCGTTGATAGCCTGTGCAGTAAGAATTTCTTTTTCATGGTCAAGCACCTCTGCCGGAACATCGGAAGGTACAAGATATAACGGGTTTACAGCTGCAATCTGCATTGCAACGTCACGCCCAAAACTTTCAAACTCAGGTTTTGCGGCAACGCTATCATCAACATTAAAATTAACCAGTACTGCATGTGTACCGCCACCATGAATATAGGCAACCGAAGCACCTTCAAAACGCTCGAAACGGCGAATCTTCATATTCTCGCCGATAACAAGAATCTTATCCTGTAGTGCAGCCTCAACTGTCATTCCACCCATATCAAGTGTTAAAAGTGTTTCAACATCTGCCGGGTTTTGTTTAGCAACAACGTTTGCAACATCGGCAACGAATGCACGGAAAGCCTCGTTTTTAGCCACAAAGTCGGTCTCGCTGTTTACCTCGATGATAACACCGATTTTTCCTGCAATATCAGAGCAGGCAAAAACCATACCCTCTGCTGCGATTCTATCTGCTTTTTTTGCTGCGGCGGCAAGACCCTTCTCACGAAGGTTATCCATCGCCTTTTCCATATCTCCGCCTGCCTCGGTAAGCGCCTTTTTGCAATCCATCATACCGCAACCGGTACGCTCAC
>CAYJOX010000264.1:0-2344 GCA_964371915.1 uncultured Oscillospiraceae bacterium | reverse complement strand
GCGTTTTTGGTTACTTTTCACGCGAAAAGTAACACGCAATAGCGTAAAATAATTCAAACGATTTCTCCGCAGAGAAATTTTCAATAACCCCTATAAATCCGGTTCGGATTTAAAAGGTTCACGCTAAACTAAGCAGTGCAAAGCTTGCTACCGATGAAAAAATTAGTATTCTTACACCTTTTATCGGCCTTAATATCGTAATAAAGGAAAGCACTATCGCAAGGATAAGCACAAATATAGCCCATGCAGAGATAAGACGAAGTGCCGTAAAGCCGTAAACCGTAATATACATAATTAACTTTGCAAGTGCGTTTATTGCGAAAAGTTTACTCATTACAAGAAAAACAATTGCCGAGGTTTTTAGCGGCAGATGCTCCCTAACCGGGGTGCCAGCAAACCTTGATACGGCAAAAAGGATACAAAGGTTAATTGCCATAATCACGCACAGCTCGAAAAAACCCTGCCTTGCATACTGAGAGTAGGTGATGTGCTCCGGCAACCTCCCCGAGAAAGCGCTTAAAAAATAACTAAGCTGTAACGAGATATATACGATATATACCATCGTAAATAGGGAGATTGCAACCGTGAGTGTAGTGCTGCCTACCGTGCGCAGCCTCTCTACCCCTGCCTGTATGCCTGCCACCGTTTGTTGCTTTTTAGCCTTTTGTATACTGCCGAATATAAGCCCGAACAGATAGCAACCTACAGGCAACGAAAGGACGGCTTTAATTAGTATATCCTCATCTATATCAAACTCTATGCTAAATATATTTTTAAATATCTCGTCCGTTGTGGAAAGTATCGATATTACAACCCCTAGCATTGCAAAGGTTGCAACCATTACCAGCAGTGTGATTATAATGTTTCGCCTGCCTGCAACGGAGTTAGTGTTTTTTATTGCCGGTGATAGTAGCTTTGTAAATACCGTTTTTGTTCTCAAAAACCAGTTGCCGAAGGGAAATATAATCAGGCCGTTTAGATAATCGAGCAAAAAAAATCTGCCGGTATGCCTGCCTATAAGGGCACCAAGGCGCACAAGGGTGTAGTAGATTGCCACAGCATGCATAAAAATGTAGGAAAACAGGCTTGTTAGCTCTGTATCTCCGGCAAAGCCGCTATTAAACATTCCAAACTCGAAGGTGTTTGTAAGCGAGATTACGGTAAGGCAGATTAAAAATAAGATGCTCTCAAAGCGGTACATTCCATCCCGAGAGATATCCTCCCCCAGTAGCAGTAAGTTTTTTCTGTAGAAAAAGCCCATTAGCTCTACCCATGCGATAAAGCCGGCTAAAAAAAGCACCCTGATAAACTGCTCACCATACGTGGTATCGATATACCCCTCTATATAGACATATCCTAAGATATAGCTTGATATAACACTCATAGCCAGTATCTTTTTCGAGTTAACTGTTAGCTGCATATCCTAACCCTCCTTCTTGTACTCCATAATATCACCCGGTTGGCAGTCTAGCACCTCGCAGATTGCCTCCAGCGTAGAAAAACGTATCGCCTTAGCCTTTTGATTTTTTAATATCGATAGATTTGCAGGGGTAAGGCCTATTCGTTGTGATAGCTCACCTGCACTAATCTTTCGCTGTGCCATAACAACATCAAGATTTATAACAATTGCCATATCTTTTACCAACCCTTTCTACACGGTGTAATCGAGCTCATCCTTCATAGCCACCGCCTGCTCGAAAACATTTTTTACTATGCGCAGGATAAGGCCGACAAGCCCTGCCGCAAGGGAGATAAGTGCAATGCTTGGCCAGATAGTAACTAGAAATAAACTCATTATCGCCACAAAGATACAGCACCAGCTTACAAGGCGCAGGCATGATACATTTTTTTCGGTAAACACATCACTTTTTGTGATGCGCACCAGCAGGCTGTATAGCTGAAAAAGTACGATAAAAGCCGGAACGCTACAGACATAAAGATAAACCAAAAGTGCGGTATCTGCTATATCAGAAAACATGTTTGCCGGTGACATTTTTAAAAGATAGCCTATTATCCACTGCCCACGTATATCAAAAAACAATAAAATAATGCCAAAAGTTACTATGATTACCTTGCTTAATAATATACTGCGCATACCGTTCCATCGGCTACCGGTATTTTTTCTCGCCATGGTAAAGATCTCCTGAAATTTTTTCTTGATAACACTATAACATCGTGGATGTTGTTTGTCAATATAAATTTATCGAAAAACGATAAATTTATATTTTGGGTGCTAAAAGTCCACAGCCAACAATACAAAAATGTAAAAATTTTGCAAAAATTTTACAAATACCTCTTGACAATAAGCCGCTATTGTAATATTATAATATATTACAATGGCTTT
>CAYJOX010000263.1:0-2354 GCA_964371915.1 uncultured Oscillospiraceae bacterium | reverse complement strand
GTGGTCGCATAAAGGCGCTAGAACGTGGTTTTTTGCCTCGTACTACCCTAATGCGTCTATGCGAGGCGGATTCGGTAGCGGATGGCATAAAGTTGCTTGCCGAGCTTTCCTATGTCTCGCCGGATACAACTCCGTCTAGTATCGAGGATGAGTTTACAAAGGCGCAGCAGGGTTGCTACCGTGAAGCGGCCGAACTATTTGCCGATAAGACAATGCTTGATTTTTTCCGTGCACGTTATGATTACCATAACGTAAAGACTATATTAAAGGGTATAGCCACCGGTGATGAATACACCGCGTTGCTATCCGCCTGTGGTAGGGTTGCACCGGAAAAGCTTGTAACCTCTATACTAGAGGATAAATATGGTTCTTTACCCAAAAGGCTTGCCAAGGCGATAGTCGATGCAAAGGGAACCCTAGTGCAGACTGCCGACCCACAGATTGTAGACGGCTTTTTAGATAAGGAGCAGTTTGTAGACATGGGTGAGATTGCACAGGCTACCGGCGAGAAATATCTGTGTGATTATTTTAAGCTACAGGTAGATATGCAAAACCTACGTGCGGCAGTACGTCTTGCACGTATGGGCGCCGAGTTTGGCGAGCTAAAAAAATACTTCATAGAGGGCGGAGATATTCCGATAAACCGCCTTTTAGCAGAGGTTACACCGGAACTGGTTGTAAACACCTTTACCGGCTCCTACTTTGTAAATGTTGCGGCCGTTGCGGCCGGTACACTACGCAGAGAGCAGGGGCTTGCCGCACTTGATAAGGCGGTGGACGATGCACTTACCTCCTTTATTAAGCAGGGTAAACGTGTGGCGTTTGGCGTCGAGGTGCCGGTTTCCTATGTTGCCGCAAAGGAGAACGAGCTTGTGGTTCTGCGTACTATATTCGCGGGGCTTAAGGCCGGCCTAAAATCGGAAAAATTAACAGAAAAGCTGAGGGAAACCTATGTATAATGCTGCAGTAATTGGGGACAGGGAGACTGTCATCGGTTTTAAGGCTATCGGCCTTAAGGTCTGCTATGCCGAGGATGACCAACAGGCGAAAGAGCAGCTTATAAGCCTTGCAAAGGATAATACGGCGGTAATATTTATTACCGATGACCTTGCACAGCGCCTTAGCACAGAGATTGCGGTATACAGCAAACAGGCGTTACCGGCAATTATTCTAATACCGGGTAGGGACGGTTCTAACGGTGTTGCGCTTGCCAATGTAAGCAAATCGGTGGAGCGTGCAGTAGGTGCCGATATATTAAAGTAGTTAAATTAAGGTTTTATATAAATACCGAAGTTAAAGGTAGGAGTAAATTTTTATGGAAAACGGAACTATCGTTAAGGTGGCAGGCCCATTAGTCGTAGCTAAAGGCCTATCCCACGCTAATATGTTCGACGTTGTTAGGGTTGGTAAAGACCGTATCATCGGCGAGATTATCGAGATGCGTGGTGATGCCGCCTCTATTCAGGTCTACGAGGAGACGGCAGGCCTCGGCCCCGGCGACGTTGTAGAGACAACCGGTGCACCGCTATCGGTTGAGCTTGGCCCCGGCATGATTGAGAACATCTACGATGGTATTCAGCGCCCGCTGGAGGTTATCGCCAAGATGGTAGGTACCAACCTTACACGTGGTATCGAGGTAGACAGCATCTCAAAAGAAAAGAAATGGAGCTTTGTTGCTACCGCTAAGGTGGGCGATAAACTAGAGGCCGGTGATATCATCGGTACAGTGCAGGAAAGCGCCTCGGTTCTACATAAAATTATGGTGCCCTACGGCAAATCCGGTACTCTTAAATCTATCGAGAGTGGCGAGTTTACCGTAGTAGAGACTGTTGCCGTTCTTACCGGTGCAGATGGCAAGGATACCGATCTAACCATGCTACAAAAATGGCCGGTTCGTAAGGAGCGCCCATATAAACAAAAACTACCTCCGAACATCCCTATGGTTTCGGGCCAGCGTATTATCGACATGCTATTCCCGATTGCAAAGGGTGGTACTGCTGCAGTTCCGGGCCCGTTCGGTAGTGGTAAAACCGTTGTTCAGCATCAGCTTGCCAAATGGAGCGATGTGGATATTGTTATCTATGTTGGTTGTGGTGAGCGTGGTAACGAGATGACCGACGTTCTGCGTGAGTTTCCCGAGCTAAAGGATCCACGTAGCGGCGAGAGCCTGATGAAACGTACCGTTCTTATCGCTAACACCTCCGATATGCCCGTTGCGGCACGTGAGGCTAGCGTTTACACCGGTATTACAATTGCAGAATATTTCCGTGATATGGGTTACGATGTTGCCATTATCGCCGACTCCACCAGCCGCTGGGCCGAGGCTCTTCGTGAGATGAGTGGACGTCTAGAGG
>CAYJOX010000262.1:1434-2362 GCA_964371915.1 uncultured Oscillospiraceae bacterium | reverse complement strand
CAAAGTTATCTATAGATTCGTCAACTATCAGCCTTAACGGGATATCCCCGTTTTGAGCGGACAATAGGAAATTTTCAAGATTAATATTATCAATGCTGCCGCCGGTATGCTTGTAAAGGTTCGAGGTAGCAGTTTCACAATAACAATCCCTTGCGAGTGATAACATGCCGTATACCGAGGCTGTAGACTCAAGGCAACCAACACTTCCGCATCTACAAGGAGTGTTGCTTCCGTGCAGATGAACATGCCCAATCTCTCCGGCACGTTCGCAAGAGCCGCTGTAGGTTTTATGGTCGATAACTATGGAGCTACCTATACCGTAATCGCTCCTGATAAACAGTGCATTGTCGGTGGCCTTATTTTTCTCTAAATAATTCTGGGCAGCTGCAAGTATCCTAACATTATTATCGACAGTAATGTGAAAAGGCAGTTCATTCTGCAAGATATCCATAACATTAACCGGGCCATCCCAAAGCTCGAATGAACTTTCGCTTACACCGGTAACCGTGTTAACAATGCCGCGTAATCCTACACCGACTCCTAACACCTTGTCGTGAGGGATGTTAAGTTTTTCTAGGGCTTGCAGAAGATATTTAGCCATATAGCGCAGAGCTTCTTTAGGATTAGCGATGTTTTCGGGGTGAGGTATGCTTCGCTCAAGCATAACAGTACCGGCAAAGTTAACTGCAGAAAAAATAATTTTTTCATTTAATATCATAATACCGAGGCCATAAGTATCCTTGCTTAGCTCAATTGTGATCTCTTTTCTGCCTACGTTTTTCTTTCCGGTAATTTCGCTGCCGACACAAACAATCCCTTCATCGATAAGATCACTTACAATTCCGGTTATGGCGGCGCTGGTGAGGTTTAATTTTTTTGCCAGCTGCTTCCTTGAGATACCTTCCTCTTTATCAAGTATCTGTAATAT
>CAYJOX010000262.1:0-1424 GCA_964371915.1 uncultured Oscillospiraceae bacterium | reverse complement strand
CATGGCAAAACCTCCAATCCTGATTTATCAATATTATAAGCTATACTGTAGCAAGTCTCATGATTTCCTCTGCCTCCTCGGCACTCTGGGCAGATGTCATCATTAACACACCCTTAGAGCCGAATTTTTTGGCTATGCGCTTTACATTCTTTTTAGAGGAAAGTACAAAAATGCTTTTTCCTGCATTAAGCGCTTTCTCATAGATGAAATCCCATTCCTCGTCTCCACCATCCTCATTTCCGGCTCCGGGTGTCCACTGTAGTGCGGAAAGCTTTTCTAATGATAGAACCGAATCCAGATGTTTAATTGCATCAGGGCCATCAAGATGATAAAGGCTGTTGTCAAGGTATCGTGTCTGTTCGTCAAGGAAGGGGAGTACAAACTGGTCAAACATTTCGGTGCTTATCATTGCCGACATATCACACTGCAGTTTTGCAATCTTACCCTTGCCTGTAAGCTGGAAAGGCCCGTAGTTTGTAAAGCCTCTTGCGTTGGTGCTGATAGCATTATGTAGATCATATGCTTTAAACCAGCTTTCCTGCACCTCTTTGGAAAGCCTGATGACCTCGTCCTCGTAGTCCATCATGTGGAACAGTAGTTCCTGTGTATCAAATAGTGATGCAAGCACATCCAGATGCTCACAGAGGTCGGGGATTCCTACATTAAAATCGCCATCTGCCTCGGCAACTGCTCTTTTTGTAGTATTAAGGCTCCACTGCAACCACTCGTTATTCTTGTCGAAAACAAGTTTAGCAGCCTCCGGATCATCTAATATATGGTTGTACCAGATAGTATCTTTTGCAAACTTAGGAGTACAACCCAAAAATGTGGCTAAACTTGTAACACCGAGATTCGCAAACAGCCTTGGGTATGTTTCGGCGCAAAAATGTGATTGCTCAAATATACCGCGGTTTCTTTTAATAATAGTATCGAAATCATGCCAATAGTTGGTATAATCAGCATTCTCATCGTTCGCGACAACATTTAAGGGGGTATCACCGGATGATTCAACCCATTTGTCATTTTCGGTGTTAAATACACCTTTTATCTTTGGCGCCTTGATGGAAAGTATCGGCCTTTCCGGGTTTTCTTGTTTCCACCAAAGATCAAAACGTTGCTCAATAGCCTGCCAATCTACATTATAGATATTAGACATAAGTATTATTCTCCACTCACTTTAATTAATTAGCCAAATTAATCAAAACGTCAAAAAATATATGCATTTTTGGTAGTTTTAACTAATGTAAAGCTTTTAAACAACCATATGCAGATTATCTTCAAGAAAGATTATTGATTAACTTAATTAGCTATGTTAATTATATCTTATCCTACTATTAATGTCAACTGTTACAATGTACAAATAAAGCTAAATTTTTTCATTCGAAACCACAAAAAAATGCTGAAGTTAACAAGAGAAATTTTGT
>CAYJOX010000261.1:0-2369 GCA_964371915.1 uncultured Oscillospiraceae bacterium | reverse complement strand
AACTATAGGGTAGGCACAATATATACAACACTAATTTTAAAAGCTATACTGTATCGAAAGGATTCGTTTATTTAAGGAAATTAAGAAAGGTACCAATGGATAGATATCTGCAAAGCGTTTGCGATGATATTTGTTATTATGGGGCATATTATTGTCCCCTACGGTTTTGAAAAATGGTTTCATGCATTTAATATGCCGGTGTTTTTTATGTTATCCGGATACTGCTTTAACAGAAATTCTGTAGACACCGTATTGAAGCTTGTAAAGAAAAGATTTGTATCGTTAATAATTCCCTATATAATTTTTGCAATTCCACTTTTCTATTTTTGGAATATCTCACTTCTTGTAATGGGTAGGGTAGACGAGACAAGGCCGATACAGGAGTTGCTATACGCACTATTCTGGATGCACCCCTCCAGTATCGAGACGTTCGGTGTTTTTCAGTGGTTTTTAACCTGCCTGTTCTTTTGTGAGATAATATTCTTTTCGTTGCTTAAACTTTCTAAAGACAAGCTAAAGATATTTGCCATACTTTTAGTTATAATGTCGGTTATTGCTTACATAGTGCCGTTAATATTTGATTTTAGGTTCCCGCTCTCCTCCGATTCGGCACTTGTAGCCGTAGTTTTTTACGGGGTGGGGTATCTTTTAAAAAACTATTTCCCCAAGGTAGTAGAGTTTATTAAAGCAAAACCGGTAATATCTATAGCACTCCTTTTAGTTGCAGGTGTTATCTTTAGCCTTACTATCTTTGCAAATATATATGTTAACATAAGAACAGTTACATACGGCAACTACTTTTTATTCTATCTAAATGCTATTGCATTCTCTATTATATTTATGGTGTTATCGGTTGTGCTTGAATACATTTTAGTCTGTAAACCGCTTAATAAATTATTGTGCACAGTTGGGCAACACACCCTGGTTATCCTTCTGCTAAACAGCACCTATATCCGTATATACGATGTAGCCGTTATCGACCTTCTTTTTAAAGGAAGCTACAACGGGGATATCTTTTTATTAGATATTTTACAGACACTCATTGTGCTTATAATGCTTACTCTAACCTCAATGTTTATTAACAAGTACCTGCCTTTCCTTTTAGGTAGAAGATATCCTAAAAAGAAAGAAAAGCAGGCCTAGGCATAGTTAAATTTAACCCACTACTATAGGATAAAAGTTCGCCCCAGCCTGCCGGCTGTGAAAGCAAGCAGGTTGGGGTATGCGTTGCCACATATTGACAGATTAACTTTTTTATTGTATTATAGTCGTAACAAAAAAAATTGATTTGAGGAGGGTTGAAATGTTTGATAAAGGCAGGACAGCCAAGATATTTAAGGCACTTTGTGATGAAAACAGGGTAGAGATACTACAGCTGTTAAAAACGGGCGAAAAATGCGCCTGTAATATAGGCGATGCGCTTGGCCTTGCACAGTCTAAGCTATCCTACCACATGAAGATACTGTGCGAGAGTGGAATTGTAGAGAGTTGGTATGTTGGCAAATGGACACATTACAGGATAAGCGATAACGGTTTAAGTTTTGCAATCTCCCAGCTGGAAGAGCTTGCCGATAATAACGGCGAAAAGGTGGATTGTAGCTGTGCCGGCTAGTGTTAGCGTGGGGAGAACATAAACGAATATTATTGTTCTATTGTCCGATTAGCATACTGCTTCCTTGCATATTCTATAAGATTATCACGTTCGTTTCTTAGCTCCTCGTCCATAACCTTTGATAGGATATCGGCGAGGAGTTTTCCTATCTCCTTGCCCTGTTTATAGCCAATGCCGATTAGGTCGGCTCCGTTTATGTTAAGCGTTTTAAGGCTTATGCAATCCTCCTGCTCTATTATCTGCTGTGCGGTTTTTAGTAGCCCACTGCACTCCTTAAGCCTCTGCTCACGATAGCTATTGCCCTGCGCCGTAATATCGGCCTGCTTAAGATAGATAAGGTTTTTAAAACCCTCATAGCCTAAGCGGTTAAGCCATCGCTTTACCGTTTTTTTATCGTCCAATATTAGTACATCGTGGTATTTTACCAGCCGCACTATCTCCTCGCCCATTCTTTTATCAAACCTTAAGCCACAAACTACCTCTTTGGCTATCTCGGCGGATATTGATGCATGGCCGTAAAAATGCCCTATTCCCTTTTCATCTATACTAAAGCTTTGTGGTTTGCCTATATCATGCAGTAGTAGTGCAATCCTTACAACCGCACTATCGGCCGCCGCCCCTACCGCCACTGCGGTGTGATGCCATACATCGTATCTGTGGTAGGGGGTTTTCTGATCAAACCCAAAACAGGGGGAAAGCTGTGGTATTATCACCTTAAAAATTTCGCCATATTCTATTAATATCTTCTCTATATCTA
>CAYJOX010000260.1:0-2377 GCA_964371915.1 uncultured Oscillospiraceae bacterium | reverse complement strand
TCCACTGCATCGGGGTGCGGGAGTGGGCTCGGCTTATCTTGTTAAGCACCGCCATAGCCTCCTCATGGCTTTTACCGGCAGTAATAAGCTCGTTGTATGTGAAGGTGGATTTTGGGTCGAACATCTCATCGGCATTTTTGTAGGTATAGTTTGTCATGCCGAGTTCTTCGCCCTGATAGACAAAGGGTGTACCGGGCATTGTGTGTATAACGGTAGCAAGCATCTTAGAGCTAAGCACACGCTTTTCCTCGGTGCTATCGTCACCATAGATAGATACCATGCGGGGTTGATCATGGTTTTGTAGGTACTGGCTGTTCCAACCACCGTTTTTCATTAGGCCGGTGCTCCAGCTACGCTGTACCTCCTTAAAATAATCCCATGTAAAGTTGCCCTTATCGGCCACTATATCAAAGTGGAAGATCATATCCAGTGGGCCGGTTTTTTCGTGCACATAATCGAGGGCGAGTGTCGGGTCGATAACGCTTGTCTCCCCGATGGTAACTATATCGTAATCGTCTAGAACCTTTTCCCTCATCTCATCAAGAATCTCTATCATGCCGGGGTTGTTTGCATAATGCTCGTTATCGAGGGTGTACCCATCGGCACAGTTTGCCGGCTTTGGCGAATCGGGCAGGCCTTCCGGCTTCTTGTAGCAGTTAAGAACGTCCATCCTATAACCGTCAATTCCCTTTTCTAACCAAAAGCGCATTACCTTATGAATCTCGTCACGCAGCTTCTCGTTATCCCAGTTAAGATCAGCCTGTTTTACGGTAAACAGGTGTAGGTAATACTCCTGCGTTTTTTCGTCAAACTCCCAGGCGGAGGGGGTGAAGTTAGAGCCCCAGTTGTTTGGTGGGATTCTGTTACCATTTTCGTCACTTTTTCCGGGGTGCCACATATAGTAATCACGATACGGGTTATCCTTGCTTTTGCGGCTCTCTACAAACCAGGGGTGCTCGTCCGAGCTGTGGTTAACAACCAGATCAAGCACTATGCGCAGGCCACGTTTATGTGCCTCGCTAAGCAGTGTATCAAAATCCTGCATGGTGCCAAACTCGTCCATGATATCGCAGTAATCGCTAATGTCATAGCCGTTATCCGCATTTGGGGATTTAAAGAAGGGGGATATCCATAAGATATCTACCCCTAGATGCTTTAGGTAATCGAGGCGTGATGTTATTCCGGCAAGGTCACCTATGCCGTCGCCGTTGCTATCCATAAAACTACGTGGATATACCTGATAAACCACGCTGTTTTTCCACCAGTTTGTGTTTTTGCCTTTTTTCATCTTACTCTCCGTTAAGTTTTGCTGTCGATTCTCCTACTATCAGCTTTCCGGCAATATCTACATGGGATGGGGTTTTAAGTCCATCCAGCTTATCAAAAAGTATGCTGGTTGCTGTTTTTGAAATTAACTCTATCGGCTGTTCTATCGTTGTAAGGCTTGGGTTGAAAAATTTTGAAAATGCAATTCCATCAAAGCCTGCAACCGATAGTTCTTGTGGTATCTTTATCCCTCTATCAAGTGCCGCCCTACAAACGCCGATAGCCAGTAGATCCGATACGGCATAGATGGCAGAGGGCATACACCCGCTATCAAATATTTCATTTGCAATTGCATAACCGTTTTCCATCGTGTAACGGTTATAGGTGTAATCCATATAAAATTGCAGCTCCTTTTTGGGGGTTAGCCCATGCTGCTTATAGGCGTCAAGGTATCCATCTAGGCGCAGTTTACCAATGTTCTGCTTTCCGCTTTTATCGGTAATAATCGCTATATCTTTGTGCCCTAGATTAAAAAGATGGTTTACAAGGTTTTTACTCTGAGCATAGTCGTCCACACATACAACGGAATAGTTATCAAGCGCTTTACTGTTAAAAACATTAAATGTGCAGAATACACAGGGGATTTTAATCGTCTGCAACTTATCAACCGGATGATCACAATCACCCCCAAGGAAGATTATACCGATTAGATTGTGCTCTATAATCATAGAGCGGGCAACATCCAGCTCGTTCTCCCTTACATCTACATGGCGCAGAACGGTTGAATAATCCTGCTCAAGGCAGCTTTCCTCTACAAACTTTATCATATCGGTAAAGAAAACATTTTGTAGCCCGTTAACGATAATCGCCACGCAATCTGATCTGCTACGCTTTAGATTTCTTGCACTGTTATTAAGCACAAACCCTGTCTCTTTAACTACGTTTAGTATGCGCTTACGTGTTGCGGGGTTAATGTCCGGCTGGTTATTTAATGCACGTGATACGGTACTAACAGCAACGTTGCACATGTTAGCTATGTCTTTTATAGTTAGGTTTGATGTTTCACTAAAATCTGCCAAATTAACTCACCTCCACTATAATAATACATAAT
>CAYJOX010000259.1:0-2405 GCA_964371915.1 uncultured Oscillospiraceae bacterium | reverse complement strand
TATAAAGATAGGCTTTGACAAGGGCGAAGCAGAACTAAAAAACCGCCTAATGTGGAGCCCTGCGGCAATATCTAAGGTTGCTTTACAGCGCACAGCGCACCGCTTTGACCATATGGGTTTAATGTTTATGTCGCCGGGGCTTGGAATGTTTTCCTACACCGAGGGTATGTATCTACTACCGGATGGTCGACTAGGTATTACAAGCGATGTAGACAGGCCTTGGATAATAACAAGAGATGACATTAAAATTAAAACACCCCTTGGCAAAAGATCAGAATGGTTGCCTATGATGGAGGGTAGTGCCGGAGATGTAATGGGAAACCTATTTGCCGGCTACAGCAACTCACATGTAATCTATACCGATACCGAGACAAACGAGCTATTCCTTGTAAACTATCAATACAAACAGGCAGACGGACAGCACCCCTGTATTCTTATGAAATGGGACGGCAAAAAGGACATAAAGAAATGGTCGGTCCTAGATGAGAATGGGGTTAGTATAGAGATAAAACAGAGTATCCATGAATTAATTTTCACAAGGGATTATATTTTGCTTGCCGATACAGCCTTTGTTACCGGTAGCGAGATACTCTCCCCCTGGAAAAATGCACCGCTACCCAACTCCAAAACTGTAATCTATATTATTGATAGGCGGCAGATGAGCGATGATGTACAGGCGGTAGTGGCCAAGCGCATAGAGATAGACGAGGCCTGTATACATCTCATAGCAGATTACGAAAACCCCGATGATCTTCTTACAGTATATATGCTACACACCCCCGCAACCAACACCGCAGAGATAATAAGAAGCTATGACAAGGATCTAAACGGTGAGCTGTTCCCATCACATCTGGTAGGCTATGGCACACTGCCTACCCTTGATATATCCAGCATTGGTAAACATACTATCGATATGAACAGCCTTAGTGTAGAATCTAATTACATTAGGGATAGGAAGTATTGCTGGGGTCCATATATGTATAGCTATATGGGTAGGCAACAGAGAAACTTTAACGAACAAGATTTATATGTAATGTTTAAAGGCTTTAAATCCGAGATGCTTCCCGAAAGAATATACAATGCATATAAAGATGTAGAAAACAGAATCGTTTCGCTTAGCGATATGAGAAACGATAGGGTAGGCTCTAACAATTCGATTGCAAGAATAGCTAAATCTGAATTTGAAATCGCCGATGTTTATGAGTTCCCTGACAAGGTTTTGTTATACACAATCTCCTGCATGGAGTCCTCTGATAAAGGTGGCAACGGCTATCTGCTTGCCGGAGTCGTTACCGATGTTGAGGAAAACTGCCATAGCTCGGGGCATGAGTACTGGATATTCGATGCCGGAAACCTATCAGCCGGCCCCATATGTAAATTAGGGCACAAAAGCCTGAATAACTCGGTACTGTTTCACACCGTTTTCCTTACAAAGCAGTATGAGGAGGAGCTTGACAGTAGGCAGGTGTCCTACAACATAGATTTAAAAGACGATTATCCTATAACGGAACTTCACGGTTGGAATAAAGAGGTGGCAAAAACATTTAACGAGATAATCTACCCTTATTTTAACCCGATAGACGAAACCGAAAAGACCCATTGTGATACCATTTTGCGAGAGTATGCCAAAAATCGTATACGCGTTCATGCCGGTAGCGAGCATCTTATAGGCGAGGAACTAATAACCGATGCGCCAAGTTTTGCCGATAGAATGTTTAACGAGGCAGAAAGAATATTTAAAACAACCGGTTGGAAGATAGAGGGGATAAAAGACGGTGTGTTGATAGAATCAAAACCCGTTAGCGGCCCTTTTGAAAAAAGCGGTATATATGTTACACGTGCATTTGGCACCGTCGAGGCCGATGCAGCCACATTATTCAACTATATGACCTCGCCAAAAGGGTATTCCGTTATAGATCCGGTTAGCGATCCTGCCGACCATGAAAAGCAACCTTTAGAGGCCTATGAGTGGCACGAGGGTGCAAGGCTAGAGGCGGCAGTTGCAAGCACAAACATACCCGCACTCGGCCATTTTGATTTTGTTGTTTTAAATGCAATAGACCCTAACAAGCTTATATTTGCATCAAAATCCATTCAACATGAAAGTATGCCCGGCACAAGCAGATATAGTGATGGAGGCAAACCCGAAAACGGCCACGAAAGGGCAGTAAATACCTTTGTAATAAAGCTTATCCCTTTAAAAAATTCAATGTGTAGGGCACTTTGCATTAACTATGCTGATATGACCGGCAACACCTCGGCGCAGATAAACAACCTTATTAACACGAAGGCATTTTTCGGCCCCCTTTATAAGCGAATGAGGCGAGCCGCAAAGGAGTTATAATGATAAACCGTACCCTTGTTCAATTTTTCGAGTGGTATCTACCGGACAATTGTTTGTTGTG
>CAYJOX010000258.1:0-2405 GCA_964371915.1 uncultured Oscillospiraceae bacterium | reverse complement strand
TAACACTGGGCTCAATTTCGCAATGTTGAGCTTAGTGTTATTTTTATCTGCTATCGAGTTGTTAAGATTTGTGCAGAAATCAACAAACACATCCCCTGCTGTTGGCCAAGTTTAGTTTATGGCAAGCTTTTTAAAAATGGAGAGTTATAAATGTTAGAGCGCAAAGAGTTGTTTAATAATATTATAAAAGAAATTGATGCCGCATATGAGCTTATAAGTGATTATGATTCAACACCACATCGCTACGGCCAGGAAACGCTGTATCAGGCAGAATCCTATCTGGTACATGCAATAGGGGATAATCCGGGAATTACAGTTACCGATCTTGCTGAAAAATTTGATAAAACCAAAAGTGCCTGCTCACAGCTACTTCGCAAACTTATACAAAAGGGTTTTGTACTACAAAAACGCAACGATTTTAACCTAAGAGAGTATCTACTCTATCTAACCGAAGCAGGGCAGGGGATATATGATGGGCACGCCAAGGTTAACGAGTTTTGCTTAGCACGGTCTATGGAGATGGTCGGTGATTATTCGGATGAACAGCTTAAGGATTTTGTCGAAATCATGCGACGAATAAATGCATCCTTTAGGCTGGATATCGAGAATGATATGCGTTAGCTTGACATTTTTATAAAATGTTGTATAATTATAGCTGATACAAGCATAGCTATAATAGGAATATAATGGATTTTTTGTATTCTATATTTGGATATATAATGTATAGTTGCTACACCATTTTAGGGAATTATGGTTTAGCAATTATTTTGTTTACGCTATTTACTAAAATTGTGCTTATACCGGTTTCGGTTTGGGTGCACAACAACTCGCTTAGGATGTTGAAAATTCAGCCGCAGATAAACCGGATTAAGGCAAGGTATTTTGGCGATAACGATAGGGTCGCAGAGGAGCAGGGGCGTCTGTTTAAAGATGTTAAGTATAATCCCTTTGCAAGCATCGTGCCGCTGTTTGTGCAGATAGCATTACTACTAATTGTTATAAATGTGATCTATCGTCCTCTAAGTTATCTATTACGGATACCAACCGATATAATAAGCTTACTTACAACCGAGCTTATCGGTGCAGATATTACCTACAACAGCCCCACCGTTGAGATGCAGATAATTGCAGCCGCAAAAAATTCCGAGCTTGCGGCTAACCTTGCAGCTGTTACCGATATAACCCCAATAGTAAATTTTAATACCGATTTTTTATCCTTTAATCTAACCGCCACACCGATAGATGTATTAGGTTTTACCCTTGTTGTGCCTATTATTGCGGGGTTATCATCACTTTTTCTTTCCTTTGTACAGAACAATGCAAACGCCTTTCAGGCCGATCAATCGCCCTTTTTAAAATGGTTCACAATGCTGTTTTCGGTAGGGCTTTCGCTATATCTTGGCCTGTTTGTACCTATAGGGGTAGCCCTATACTGGGTTGTAGGAAATCTGCTTGCCATTGTACAGCTGTATACACTTAACATTGTAATAAAACCGGAAAAACATGTGGATATGGCCGAGCTTGCCGCAAGCAAGGCAGAGCTTAGTGCCATGCAAAGTATCGGTGGCAGAAAAAAAAGTATTTTTGCAAATGATGAAAAAACGAGGCGGGAGAAGGCCGACTATAAACGCTTTTTCTCTATTGCCAACAAAAAGCTGGTGTTTTATTCCGAGAGTAGCGGTTTTTACAAATATTTCGAGGGAGTAATTGAGCAGCTGCTAGCGATGTCCAACATCTCTATACACTATATCACATCCGATGCGAACGATAAAATTTTCGAAAAGGCGCAGCAAGAGCCACGCATAAAACCGTACTATATCGGTGAACGTAGGCTTATTACGCTTATGATGAAGATGGATGCCGATATGGTTGTTATGACTATGACCGACCTTCAAAATTTTCATATTAAACGCTCTCTAGTGCGTGATGATATAGAGTATGTATATATGTTCCATGCGCCACTTAGCTATATAATGACGATAAACTATGGCGCCATAGACCATTACGATACCATCTTTTGCACGGGAAAGCACCACGTTGCAGAGGTTAGGGAGAGTGAGAAGCTTTATGGGCTAAAGCCTAAAAAAATAGTCGAGGCCGGATACAGCTTAATAGATAGTATGAGCCTACACTATAACACAAATAGGGCAAGCTATCAAAACGATGTAAAAAAAGTACTCATAGCGCCATCATGGCAACCGGATAATATTCTGGATAGCTGCCTTGATGAGATGATTAACGCCCTTCTAGGAACGGCTGTGCAGGTCATTGTTCGCCCACATCCGGAGTATGTTAAGCGGTACGGTGAGCGCATGAATGCAATCATCGAGAAGTACAAGGACACACCACAGGAAAAGTTGATAATACAGACGGATTTTTCCTCAAACGATACGGTATATGCTGCC
>CAYJOX010000257.1:0-2408 GCA_964371915.1 uncultured Oscillospiraceae bacterium | reverse complement strand
TGCAAAACCTATCTATCCTAAAATCTTTAAATACCGCCGCCATCTGCTGTTCGGTACCCTGTGGCACCGCCCCTCCCGATAGGTCGATACATCCCCAAATTGCAGGCATAGCTATACCTCATTTAACTTATACTCTTTGTTAATTATATACTATATATATATGGTAGTCAATATAGGTGAAGGTGGCTATTTCCGCACCGGAACAATTTCAAGCCAGTAGCCATCCGGGTCGTTTATAAAATAGATACCCATTGCGGTATTCTCATAACAGATACATCCCAGCTCCTTATGTTTTGCATGTGCACCATCAAAATCCTCTGTTATAAAGGCTAGGTGGAACTCGTTATCGCCAAGGCTGTAGGCCTCCTCGCGATCACGCAACCAGGTTAGCTCTAGGGTGAAATCTGTCTTGCCATCGCCAAGGTAAACCAGTATAAAGCTGCCGTCGGCCGCCTCTTTTCGCCTTACCTCTTTTAAGCCCAGTGCCTCATCATAAAACTTTAGGCTTTTTTCAAGATCAAAAACATTAAAATTATAGTGTGCAAATCTAAACATAGTATTCTCCTTTTCTGCTTTAACCAGACAGCTGCATACAGGTGGGGTGAAGAACTACGGTTGTTGCTGTGTGGCATAGTTTTTCACCTTTATTCAGTGCGTTTTGCAGATGGCTAGTTTCATCTAATAATACCATATATCTTTTGTATTTTCAACCATGGCTAATTTTAGCCGCTAAACTGTTGCAGATGTAAATTGATTTTGTGTATTAATAATCTACGCCTTTCGCTCCACGCACATATTAATTCGTAAATTAGTCTTAAATCAACAATTTTTATAGTTATAATTGATAAATATTGTCGTAATTTCATAATGTTTCTTGACTAAAACAACTTATTTTATTGGCTGCTATTGTAATAGTTTAGTTGCTATGTTAAAATAAATTTACATTTTTACATATAAAAGGTTAAGATATGAACAATAAGCCGGAAGCACTTGTTAAAGGCACAAGGCACAATCAGGTCTTTGCGTATATATTAAGGAACGGTGCAAACTCACGGAAGGCGATAGCCGCAGCCCTTGGGCTTTCCACCTCCTCCCTTACCAACATTACAAAGGGTATGATACAGGATGGCGTGCTTTACGAATCCAGCACGCTTGATCTAATGTTGGTGGGTCGCAAACAGATACTTATCGATATATCGCCCGATTTTATCCACTGTATCGGCATAGATATAACTAACACCCATATCTATACAGTTATAGTAAACGCAAAGCTTGAAATCATAAAGATAAGCGAATGGAACTTTATCGAGCTAACCGAGGAATACCTAAACGAGGCGATAGAGTGGATTAAAAGCGCAATAAACCCGGAGCAAGACTACCTCGGCATGGGGGTTTTGGGTCAGGGCACATTAGATGAAACCCTGTTTTTAAACCTACCTATACCCGATGCATTGCAGAGGATACGCACCTGCGTTAACCTTGATATCTGCACCTCTAACAACATAACGGGGCTTGCAATAACCGAGGCACTTCTTAACAGCGAGGTTAAGGATTTTGTTCTGCTACACTATAGCCCCGGCGTATCCGCTGTATTGGTACAGGGAGGAGTTCCCATTTCGGGTGCACATGGCTATGCCGGTGAGATAGCGCACTCGGTTTGGGATGGTAACTCCAAGCAGTTTTGTGATGTGTGCAAGCAGTATGGTTGCCTTGAGGCGTTACTTCATTTCGACCGCATCGCTTCGCTTATCGATCCCGAGGGCAGCTATAAAAACCTAAGCTGGCAGCAGATGAAAGAGCTAAGTAAAAGGGACGATGACAAGGCGCTAAAAAGAGCCCTGCTCAACTTCTCCAAGATAACCGGAATACTTGTAGATTTTATCGACCCAGAGGTAATAATGATATCGGGCGAGGTTTTTCAGGAGCAATACTATTTTGATTGTTTTGTAGAGATGGTAGCAAGCCGAAACCTAACCAACAACCCTATAAGCATAAAGCTAATAAACAACTATAACGAGAAAAAGAAAAAGGCCGCAGCCGCGATAGTTTTTCAGAGTATTATATAACCACCTCTTTTACAGTTTTGAGGAATTAAGGTCAGCAACAGAAAAATATATTGAATATTACAATAACAAAAGGACTAAACAAAGACTTGGTTATTTTAGTCCTGGCCGGTTCAGGCTAAAGCACCAAGTTGCATAAAAAAAGTGTAGCAACTTTCGTTGCTACACTTTCAAGTCTAACTTTTTGGGGTCACGGCATAGCCGCGTGGTTTACTACTGTTAAAATTTATTTAACGCTGTCCATGTGGGAGATTAGGTCTAGAACCTTGTTAGAGTAGCCCCACTCGTTATCGTACCATGCAACAAGCTTTACAAACTTATCTGTTAGTGCGATACCTGCTTTAG
>CAYJOX010000256.1:0-2463 GCA_964371915.1 uncultured Oscillospiraceae bacterium | reverse complement strand
GTTGCCATTTGTCGATTGGTCAAATTCGCCGCACATGTCACCGAATTTGACATTTTAAGGGGTTTATAGGTTTTTAAAAATTTTTTACTTTACGCACCGCTTATAGGCGGTGCGTAAGGATTTATTGTTATTAGTTCTATATGTTTTTATTTAGCTCATCTTCTTGTAGCTGAAGTGCTTCCTCTGCTCCCATTGCCTCGTTGCAGTAATCCTGGAAAGCTGTTTCAAGGAATCTGTTCATTGTGCCTGCCCATTCAACCGTTTCCATGCTCTGGCCAGAGCGAACGTAGGATATAACCCCCTCGTTTATAACGGGATCTTCTGCAATATAGGCCTCATCAAGCGATGTGCGTACGTTAGGCATGTTGTGCTCGGTAAAACGTGTAGTTACCTCCTCCGGCGACATTATATACTCTATGAATCTCCATGCACCATCCGGATTCTCTGCCTCTTGGTTTATGGTTAGTAGGCGCGGGCCACAGAATGCCGATTGTGCATCCTCTGTAAGTGGCGATGCAATAGCAAGTACATCTGCAAGTGCTGGGTCTGCACTTATCATGCTGGCAATCTGTGCCGGCTGTAACATAGACATTGCGGCTGTTCCCTTTACAAAAGGAGTCTCTTCTTTCTTGTTGTAATCATAGGGGATTGTTAAGTTATCATGTACAAAGCCGCCTACAAACTCAAATGCCTCTACCGCTTCGGGGGTGTTCATTGTAGGCACGCCTGCATCATAATCGACATAGCTTCCGTTATTCTGCCATACAAACGGGCGCATAAACACCGTTGTGTTTATTGCAGGAACATCGAATCCTGCACGGGTTACATTGCCGGCCTCGTCTACAACGGTTAAGGCTTCTGCTGCCTCACGTAGTTCTTCCCAGTTAGATGGAGGTGCTGCCGGGTCGAGCCCTGCCTCTTCAAAATAGTCGGTACGGTAGACAAGCATCTCCGGCACAAGCTGGAAAGCCATGCCATACATAGTGTTATCAACAACGCCCATGTTAAGAACGCTCTCATATATATCGCCGGAATCCTCCCAACCATCTATATAGGGTTGTAGGTCCATAAACTCGCCCTGTGCCGAACGGCTTGTAAGTATAGCTGCATATACCGATACAACATCGGGGTAGTTTCCGGCAAGCTTTGCGCTGTTAAGGCTGGTGTTAATATCGGCGGCGGTGCCCGGTAAAAACTCTAAGGTATAGTTTAGATCAGGGTTTGCCTCGTTAAATGCTGCGACCACATCGGTGAAATATCCGTCTACATCTACGCTCGATGAAGGTACCCAAAAGCTCATCTCGACAACCTCTGCGGGTTCTTCGGTTGCCTCCTGTGTTGCTGTGGAATTCTGCGTGTCACCTTCCTGTGACGATGATGGTTGCGAGCAAGCAACAAGTGTTGCGGCTAAGGATAACGCCAACATCATGCAAATAAGTTTTTTCATTGCAATTCTCCTCAAAATTCAACGTATTTTCAGTGCTGTTTTAACACTGATATTATTATACATTTTAAACACAGCGTTGAAAATGAAAAATATTTAGGTAATATTATAAAATGTTTAGGTGTAGAGATAAAACAAATGATTTATCGTTTGTATTGTGATATAATGCTAGATGTAAAGCGAGGATGGAAAAACAGATTAAGAGAGGGTTGTCGATGCGAGTGCTTTTTAAAAGTAGTATGTTAAAAAAGCTACTTCTTTATTTTTTGCTTGTATCTATAATTCCGTTTGTGCTTTTCATCATACTTTCGATACAGCAGTATTACTTTTTTATAAGCAATCAGCTACTACAGCAGAAAAACGATCTACTTGATAACGTGGCACAAAACATAGAAACTCAGCTCGTAAATAACATTATCTCTATTGTAAATTCGGCGCAAAGCTCGCAACAGATTAAAGATTATCTTATATCGCCCGAGGAGGATAGGAGCGAGCTACTGTTTCAAAAATATGATATTGAGCATGAGCTAAGGCAGTACTCCGTGCACTATGGGGCGCTTAACAGCAGCGTGCTTTTACTGCCACAGCATGGCGATAATCTAACCGTTGATAGCCTAACGGTATGTGAGGACACCTATCATTCGCTAGGTAGGTATGGCTGGTTTGCCAATGTAGAAGCAGATGAAAATAGGGTTCACTGGATAAACGATGATGACAATTTTTATAACACCGGCCGCTTTACCGATGTTATAGCCGCCGCAAAGCTGATTTTAAATGATAGTACACGCCAACCGCTTGGTTTGCTGTATATTCAGGTGCCGGAACAAACGTTGCAGGAGATATACGCCTCGTTAGATGATTCGCTTGGTACAGTTCATCTTGTAACCGAATCGGGCGAGATATTAAGCACCACATCGAAAAGTGAGCAGGAGCTAAATGCTTTTAATCAGGCGCTCGCCAATTCAAGCGATAACGAAATCACATCCTATAGTTTGGATAATGATAGGCATATAGTTATC
>CAYJOX010000255.1:0-2487 GCA_964371915.1 uncultured Oscillospiraceae bacterium | reverse complement strand
AAAGTTATATATATTACCATACTTCCCTGTAAGGCTCATAAAAGAAATTATTAACAAACTTAAAAAAGTTAAAGGGGATAGATGAACAGTTTTTATACAGATAGTGAAATATCACAGTTAGGGTTACGGTCATTTGGTAAAAATGTCTTGCTAAGTAAAAAAGCAAGTATATATTCTGCAGAAAATATTACCTTGGGGAACAATGTACGCATAGACGATTTTTGTATCCTTTCAGGTAAGGTGGATATAGGGGATTATGTGCACATAGCAGCATATTCTGCTCTATATGGTAGTAGTGAAGGGATAAAGATAGATGATTTTGCAAACGTTTCCTCCCGTGTGGCTATTTATGCTGTTAATGATGATTATTTGGGTTATGGTATGACAAACCCATTGATACCAGCAAGGTATAAAAAGATTATTAATGGTAAGGTTACCATTGAAAAGCACGTGATTATTGGTAGTGGATGTACAATACTACCAAACACACATTTACACCGAGGCTGTGCCATAGGTTGTATGAGTCTTGTAAAAAACGATTGTGATGAATTTATTATATATGCTGGGATACCAGCAAAAAAGATAAAGGATCGAAAAAAAGATTTTTTAGCGCTTGAGAGCCAGTTTTTAGAGGAACAGGCAGGGCATTTTTAAAGGAATAATAATGAAACGTATAAATGTTACAAAATCCACGCTCCCACCATTTGAGGAATATATTAAGGAGATAGAAAGTATCTGGGGCAACCACTGGCTTACAAACATGGGTGAGAAACATAATAGGCTTGAAGATAGTATTAGATCATATCTCAAGGCAGATAATGTGTCACTTTTCAGCAATGGGCATTTTGCACTTGAGATGGCTTTACAGGCATTAGATCTTAAAGGTGAGATTATAACAACACCATACACCTTTGCCTCTACTACCCACGCTATAGTAAGAAATAACTTAACACCGGTTTTTTGTGATATAGATGCTAATAACTGTACGATTGACCCTAACAAGATTGAGGGGCTTATTACCGATAAAACAGCTGCAATATTACCGGTACACGTATATGGCAATGCTTGTAATATAGAGGCAATAGACGATATTGCAAAAAAACACAACCTAAAGGTTGTGTACGATGCCGCACATGTGTTCGGTGTTGAATACAAGGGAAAAGGTATAGCTAATTTCGGTGATATGGCTATGTTTTCACTCCATGCAACAAAGGTGTTTAACACTATAGAGGGTGGGGTAATTGCCTGTAGAGATAATAACTATATTAAAAAACTTTACAACCTTAAAAACTTTGGAATACAGGATGCCGAACATGTTGTAGCTGTAGGTGCAAACAGCAAGATGAATGAGTTTTCGGCTGCTATGGGACTTTGTAACCTAAAATATATTGACAAGCAGATCGAACAACGCAGATATATAGCAGAGCGTTACATAGAAAACCTTAGCACCATAAAAGGTTTAAAGCTATTACTCCATATCGATAATGATGTTAAAAGTAACTATGCATATATGCCTATACTGTTTGATAGTGATATCTTAGGCTTTGATAGAGATGCTGTTTATGATGAAATGCTTAAAGAAAATATTGTTCCAAGAAAATATTTTTATCCGATTGCAACAGAATTTGACTGCTATAAAGATTGCTACAAAGGTCAAACCACCCCAATTGCAAAGCGGATAAGTGAAAATGTGCTCACATTGCCGATGTACGCTGATCTTTCGCTAACTGATGTAGATAGAGTTTGTAACGTTATAAAAGCTATGATATAAATATTATGAGGATTAAATTGTTATTATCAATAGTTATACCGGTATATAATACCGGGCAATATCTTGAAGAATGCCTAGACAGTATAATAATGCAGGGCCTAGATAGCTGTGAGATTATTTTAGTTAACGATGGTAGTACCGATAACAGCCCAGAGCTTTGTGATAGTTATCATAATAGTTACGATTATATCACCGCAGTACATCAAAAAAACAATGGGGTTTCGGCGGCAAGAAATAAAGGGATTAGCCTTGCGCTGGGGGAGTATATAACCTTTGTGGATAGTGATGATATCCTATCTCCCGATTGGCTGCCGGTGCTAAAAGAGCAGATTTTAAAAAACGGTTGTGATATGGTTAGCTATTCATCCCGTTATTATATGGCAGATGGTGCGCCGGTAGAGGCAGAGATAGATAGCTTTAAAGCGGATAATCATGATGAGGTTAAGAGAAGGTTTAGCGATATATATACCGTTGGAATAGGCTCGGTTTGTTTTTCTGCCTACCGTAGTGGGCTACTAAAACAATACCGGATAACCTTTGATGAGGATAAACGGTTAAATGAGGAAACATTCTTCAACCTTAAGATGTTTAGGGTTATACAAAGCTTTGAGTATATAGATAAAGAACTATATTTTTATAGGGTGCATAGCGAATCTTCCTCCAATAAAGGTAGTACCGAGTTTTTGGATGTGATTATCGAAAAGGTGGCTTACTAC
>CAYJOX010000254.1:0-2498 GCA_964371915.1 uncultured Oscillospiraceae bacterium | reverse complement strand
AATTAATAACAGATGAAGTATTCGAAACAATGGTTAATGGGATGTTAGTGCAGCGTTAAGGCGTTAGGAATAGGAGTAATATTTGAAAAGGAAAATATAAATACCTTAGAAACCAAAAGCGAAGTAATACTTACAATACTATCGAGCCTCGCACAAGAAGAAAGCAACTCAATAGCAATGGAGCAAAAATCTATGTGAAATGATACCCGGTCAATGTTTTACAAAAAAGGGCAGTAACATTGCGGCTATGATAGCTTTATCGGTTGGTGATAACATAATTAATGGCTAAAAAAGATGTCCTCGGCTAGGAATGCCGAGGACATCGGTGTTTGTGGGCTTTTTCTGATGGAAAAGGCTCGCTTTTCATTGCTGGTATATTAGAGGGGTAGGTGCTATAGACTATCCGCCAAGGTATGCCTTTTTAATAGTGTCACTTGCTAGTAGTTCGGCACCTGTGCCGCTTTCAACAATTCTACCTGTTTCAAGGACATACGCCTTATTAGCAACCGATAGCGCCATCTGTGCATTCTGCTCCACAAGCAGTATTGTTGTTCCCAATTTATTAAGGTTTATCACAATATCAAATATCTGCTCGACAAGTATCGGTGCAAGGCCCATGGAGGGTTCGTCAAGCATTAACACCTTTGGGTGGCTCATCATTGCCCTACCCATAGCGAGCATCTGCTGCTCACCGCCTGATAGTGTTCCGGCTACCTGTTTTACACGCTCTTTCAGCCTAGGGAAAAGCTCATACACCATCTCAAGGTCTTCATGTAGTGCCTCTTTTTTATGTGTGTAGGCACCCATCTCCAGATTTTCTAATACGGTCATCTGCTGAAAAATCCGCCTGCCCTCAGGGACAAGTGCAAGTCCTTTAGAAACAATCTTATGCGGAAATACTCTTGATAGATCTTCACCCATAAAGCTTATTGAGCCACTTTTGGGTGGTATTAATCGTGCCACTGTATTGAGTATTGTTGATTTGCCGGCACCGTTTGCACCGATTAAGGTTACAATTTCACCCTCTGTTACCGAGAACGAAACGCCTTTAATGGCATGAATACTGCCATAGAAAACCTGAATATCATCGACCTGTAAAATATCCGGCATAATCACACCTCCTTCTGCTTTCCGAGATACGCTTCGATAACTACCGGGTTTGCCTGTATCTCCTCCGGTGTTCCTTTTGCAATCAACTTTCCATAGTTTAAAACAGCTATGCCTTCACATATGTTCATAACAAGGCTCATATCATGCTCAATCAAAAGAATAGCTATCCCAAAATCATCTCGAATTTTTCTGATGTTTGCCATAAGCTCTGCCGTTTCAGATGGGTTCATGCCGGCGGCCGGCTCATCTAACAATAGTAGCGAAGGATTTGTAGCAAGTGCCCTTACAATTTCTAACCGACGTTGCGCACCGTATGGCAGGCTGGAAGCCTGTTTTTTTCCAAGATCCTGCATATCAAAAATGCTAAGTAGCTCGTAAGCACGCTCCTTTGCCGCCTTTTCTTCTTTCCAATACTTTCCTACTCTGAATATGCCGCTTGCAAGATTGTATTTAATATTAGCATCCATTGCAACCTTAACGTTATCTAAAACACTTAGGTTATGAAAAAGCCTGATGTTTTGAAATGTTCTTGCAATTCCAGCTCGATTAACGGCCACAGTGTTCATGCCGTGGGTATCCTTTCCGTCGAGCAGAATGGTGCCCATTGTGGGTTGATATACCTTTGTAAGTAAATTAAATACGGTAGTTTTTCCGGCGCCATTCGGCCCGATAAGCCCCGATATCTCGGTTCTGCCGATCGATAAATTAAGGCTATCTACTGCGGCAAGCCCGCCAAAAGATATGCCAAGATTTATACACTCCAGGATAGGAGGTTTGTCGATGTCTCTCCCTGTAAGAAAACCGGTAGCCGGTATAGGATATAGCTTTTCAGACATTAGCCTTACCCCCCTTTACTGATAAAATTTTAGTCTTGATACTTAAAATTTTATTGTGCACCTTAGCATTATTAGTGGCTATCATAACTATAATTAATATTGCTGCATAGATAAGCATGCGATAATCTGATAATCCACCACGTAGCATTTCGGGCAATATTGTAAGCAGCGTAGCCGCAATTATTGAACCGCGTATGTTGCCTATACCACCTAAAACAACAAACATAAGCACCAGAATAGAGGTGTTAAAATCAAACTTTCTGGCTACAACTGTAGTAAAGTTCATTGCAAAAAGCACACCCGCCATGCCTGCAAGCATAGCAGAGATTATAAACGCCATAGATTTATAGCGGGCAGGGGATATGCCTATAGATTCTGCCGCAATTCTATTATCCCTAAGTGCCATAACTGCACGCCCTGAGCGGCTGTTTATAAAGTTTAGCACAACAAATAGTGTAAAGATAATAAGGATAAATCCTGCTAAAAATGTGGAGGTGCTCTCATACCCTACAGCGCCCATAGCACCTTGAAGTATCATCTTGCCACCCTCGG
>CAYJOX010000253.1:0-2498 GCA_964371915.1 uncultured Oscillospiraceae bacterium | reverse complement strand
GGTCGTTCTCCTTGTCTATGCCGTAGGCAAGTGCCGCCGCCGTAGGCTCGTTGATGATACGCTTAACATCAAGCCCTGCGATAACACCGGCATCCTTTGTTGCCTGGCGCTGGCTATCGTTAAAGTATGCAGGCACCGTAATAACCGCCTCGGTAACGGTATCGCCGAGATATGCCTCTGCATCTGCCTTTAGCTTAGACAGAATCATTGCGCTTATCTCCTGCGGGGTGTAGTCCTTACCGTCTACAGTCTCCTTGTGGTTTGTGCCCATCTCCCTTTTAATAGAGGAGATTGTCCTTGTAGGGTTTGTAATTGCCTGACGTTTGGCAACCTGACCCACCATACGCTCACCTGTTGCGGAAAAAGCCACAACCGATGGGGTTGTTCTTGCACCCTCTGCGTTAGCGATTACGACAGGCTCACCACCCTCGATAACCGAAACACAGCTGTTTGTTGTTCCTAAATCTATACCAATAATCTTTGCCATAATATTTTTGCCTCCTTCTAAAGCATTTTGTTTAAAGACATTAATAACCTTTTTATATATTAACCGCCCTGTATCCTTTTAGCGGTTAAGCCTTTATTCTGCCACGCTAACGGTGCTGTGGCGTATAACCTTTTCCCCTATCATGTATCCCGGCTGTAGAACCTTCATAACCCTGCCGGATTCCTCGCCCGGTTCCTGCATTACCGCCGCATGTAGCTCGGGGTCGAACATCTCGCCCAGTGCCTTTATCTCGGTAATACCAAGTGCATCAAATGCCGCCTGTGCCTTTTGCACCGTCATGGTTATGCCCTTTTTATACTCCTCGTCGGCACAGGGTGCGTCCTGAGCCATCGCAAGGGTATCTAAGACCGGAAGTAGCTTCTCTACCGCATAGCCAAGACCGTTAGAAAATGCCGCCTCCTTCTCCTTGGTGGAGCGCTTACGGTAGTTGTCATACTCCGCAAGGCTTCGCAGTAGCTGTGCCTTAACCTCGGCAAGCTCGTCCGGCTGTGCCGTTTCGGCCGCCTCCTCGCAAACTTCCTGCTCCTCCTGCTGTGCGATATCCTCGTTCTCTATCTGCTCGATATTCTCGATGTCCTCGTTCTTCTTCTTTTTCAAAATTTCTCCTCAACTATATCTATATTTTACTACGGCTATGCCGTAAGTATTGCACTTATTCTATCCGCATAGTAACGAATTATCGGCAATGCCTGTGCATATGCCATCCTCTCCGGCCCCATTATGCCGATATATCCGGTAAGGCCACCGCCTACACGGTAGGTTTCACATATTACTGCAAGGCCGCTTGTACCATAGTCCAGCCCCTCACAAAGTAGTACGCCGGAGTTCTGCTCCACCATGCGCAGTAGGTTATAAAAATCACGTTGGTCACCCATAAGGGATAGTAGCGATTCAAGCCCTACGCCGTTTTTAGCCACATATGTTAGGTGCTGTAGCCCCTCGTAGTAAACCCTAACCCTCGTTATATTTTCCAGCATCGCCATTGCACCCTGCACAATGTCTCTGCCATCCCCTGCAAGCTGTAAAAGCTCTCTCGCCATCATGGGGGATATATCCTGCCTACCAATAAAGCAGAGGTTGCGGTTTAGTAGCTCGGTACAGATATCAAGCGTTCTCTCGGTAACCGGCTTTTGTAGTTTAACTACCCTTGTGTGTGGGCTACCATGTGCGCCTACGGCAACTATTAAAACCGTGTTCTGCCCCACCTGTACAAGCCGGTAGCCTGCAACCCTCATATCGGAGCTACGTGGAAGTGTAGAAAATGCCGGAAGCTTCATCGTCTCGGAAAGTAGGATTGCAACACCCTGCATAAAGCGGTCGTTCTGGCGGTCTAGGGTGGATAGCTGTTCGTCCACCCCCTGCCTTGCGGCGGAATTAAGTGCCGATATGCTATCAAGCAGGTTTTCTACATAATATCTATACCCTGCCGAGGAGGGCACCCGCCCTGCCGATGTGTGTGGCTGTGCAAGATAACCAAGCCTTGTAAGTGCCGCCATCTCGGCACGTAATGTTGCGGTAGAAACCGTAAGCCCGGCATGTTCCCTAAGTAGGCCACTGCCAACCGGCTCGCCCATGGTTTCGTATAACGAGACTATCTCGTAGAGTATACGTTTTTTGCGATCGTCAAGAGCCACCGTGATACCTCTTTTCTTAAATTAGCACTCTCACTACCCGAGTGCTAATTTTATTATATTCTTTTTTATCTAAATGTCAATAGTTTTTTTAAAATTTATTTGCCAATGTAAAAAATATATGGTATACTAAGGCTGTTATTAAGCAAGGTTTTTAGGTGAATAGTTGAGAAAATTAAACGAAAAACAGCGGCAGGCGGTAGAACATACCGAGGGGCCGCTACTTATTATAGCCGGTGCGGGCAGCGGCAAAACCACGGTGCTGGTGGAGCGCATAGCAAACATTATCGAGGGGAAGGGGGTGCGCCCCTATAAGATATTGGCAATCACCTTCACCAACAAGGCGGCGGGGGAGCTGA
>CAYJOX010000252.1:0-2511 GCA_964371915.1 uncultured Oscillospiraceae bacterium | reverse complement strand
GTATGGATACTGTTATGGATGTAAAAAACAACGGCACAGTTTTTGGTACAGAGAATAGAGCCGGACTTAGCGAGGAAGTTATTATTGGGCTTTTAGCAGACACTACCTACTACATGAATGTTTTGGTAAGGGATACTAATGGTAATGAATCGGTATACAAAAAATCGCAGATAAAGACTGATTCAGCATAACTAAGGAGCAGTAATTATGATGGACAATATCAGAGCAATTTCGGCAGGGATGCAGCAAAGCTCGTCTAGCACTCCGGTTAATAACCAGCAGTCTGATATCGGCTTTAGTGAATTGCTCAGACAAAAAGTATTACAAAACAGCAATCTTACACTAACTAAACATGCGGCTAACCGCGTTGAAGAAAGAAATATAGATATGTCGGATGAAAATATCGAACGACTATCAGAAGGTGTGAAAATTGCCGAAGAAAAAGGACTTCACGCTCCCTTGATATTGATAGACCGAACAGCGTTTATCGTGAATCTAAAAAATCGTGCGGTTGTTACCACCGTTAATGGTGATGATATGAAGAATAACGCATTTACAAATATTGATGGTACTGTTATAGTATAGCTGGTCCTTATAGGAAGCTACCGTAACCCCGACTGCTTGAAGGGTTACACACGGTACCAAAATAAGGAGTTTTATGGTAAAGAGTATGTATTCCGGCGTGGCCGGCATGAAGATACATCAAACCCGTATGGACGTTATCGGTAATAACATTGCAAACGTTAACACATATGGCTTTAAAGGTTCTACAGTAGCCTTTAGTGATGTATATTATCAAACATCCACAGGAGCAGCGGCTCCTTCCGCAACACAGGGTGGTGTTAACCCCAGCTCTGTAGGTTCCGGTGCAAAGGTAAGCAGTATTGACCTACAGATGGCTCAATCAAGCTTTACCACAACAAGTAGCTCTCTTGACCTTGCAATTGCAGGTGAAGGTTTCTTTATGGTTCAAGATGCAGACGGAAATACATTTTATACACGTGCAGGTAACCTAAAGATAGATGCTGCGGGCAACCTTGTCGATAGCAACGGTAACTTTGTATTAGGTATTTCGGGCGATCCGCTCGGCCGTACCCCAACAGATGAAAGAATTCAGATTCAACTACCTTCCGTTAATCCGTCGGCATCCGAGGCAAGCGAGATTATTAATGGTAAAGAATTTAATTTCTCAACCACAAACCCAACTCCGGATGGTAACCTTTCTCTAAACTTTACATCATCTACAATGCTACCCTCCGGCCAGCCGGCGGTAGCAGAGATTACCACCTCCGGTATCTTAATAACACTTAACGCCTCCGAGACATTCACAGATTTAAATGATTTTAATACTAAAATCAACGCAGCAATTACCGAGGCTAACGGTGGTGTTGAGCACCCCGCAGGTACATTTACAGTATCCCATGCTTTAGTTCCGGATCCGTTTGCCGGTGGTATCACAGGTGCAGAAATTTCCAGTAGTGACTTTAGTGTTCAGCTGGGAGGCTTCACCGGATTCCCTGCAACCGGTCTATTTGCACGTGGTGGTATAACGGTAGAGAACGTAAGCTCTAACTTCTCTGCATCCGGTAATGTGGCGGCACCGACAATTAGCTACAGTGCAGCAACACAGGCCTTTACGATAAGTATGGTTGTAGGTGGGCAGACCTATTCCGGCACTATCGACACCAATGCGGCGGCAGCAGGTTCGCTAAAAGGTACAGCACCAAACGATGGTGAGTATATAACCGTTTCACACCCAGGCTTTGATCAGCTAGGTAACCTCGGTATGGCCGATCCGGCAACAACCCCGTTTGACCCGGCAACAGGTACAGGATGGGATGCCACACTCTATGCAAACACACCGGCACCTACCGTAACCGCTACCGCCTCGCAGGCATCCGGTGCACTTGGTTTCTCGCTAAAGCCTATTCAGCTTGAAGGTGGCACTGAGGGAGGCCCACAGGGCGTTGAAGATCTTTCCTCTGTTGCAATCGGACCAGATGGCACGATCGAGGGTATGCACTCCGATCTAGGCCTAATCCAGCTAGGCAGAATTACTCTTGCAACATTTGCGAACCCACAGGGTCTACAGCAGGCAGGAAACACCTACTTCCAGGAAACATCAAACAGCGGTGAGGCACAGTTTACTACCGCGGGAACAGGTGGCTCCGGAGCACTTGCGGCAGGCTCACTCGAGATGTCCAACGTTGATCTGTCTAAAGAGTTTTCAGATATGATTGTTACCCAGAGGGGGTTCCAGGCTAACAGCCGTATCATTACCGTAACCGATGAAATGCTAAACGAGCTTGTAAATCTAAAACGTTAATAATTTAGTGTAATAGGGCGGATAGCCTCCGCCCTAACACAAAAACAGGGGGCAAAATGATAGCTCTAACCAAGCTAAATGAGGATTTTTTCCTACTTAACCCGGATCAGATTGAGATAGTTACCGCAACCCCGGACACAACAATAAGAATGTTATCCGGTAATTATTATATAGTGCGAGAAACA
>CAYJOX010000251.1:0-2527 GCA_964371915.1 uncultured Oscillospiraceae bacterium | reverse complement strand
GCTCGTTCATAGGGTAGATAAAGGCTGTTCTTAGCTCGGTATAGGGGTGAAGTGCGGTAAGCTGTGCTGTCATGACTCTTACCAAGTTTAATGCCTTTGAACGATCCCTGCTAACAACACCTATCATCATGTTATTACAAAGTGATAGCTCGGACGGCACATTATTCAACATGCAGGTTCTTGCCCTAATATCTTCAAGATTATCGTTTAGCGGATCATAGGCAACAACGCCCTGTTCTTTAGCAATTTTCACCTCATTAAAGGATGGAATATCACAATTTCCTACCGTCACATTCAAAAAGTCGGAGTGAACACTACTCTTCTCCCAAAGCCTCGGGCTATCAGACATTGCAAAATCAACCGCCTCCTGTGCGTTAGGAAACATGGTGTATAATACCTTTCGATTATAATCAATTTTTTGACTAATCTGGGTGTTCATTTTATCAAGATATTGGTTATAACTGTCTACTCGGGAACTTTCAGATTTCCCCGCCTCTTCTCGGTTATATTTAATGTTTAAAACAGCCCATCCTCCACCTATAACCGCCGCACCGAGAGACATAACCAAAGCACTGGCAATGTTCCCGCCACCGCTGCTAAGCATGGTTCCCGCAAGCATAGGTATTACCATAGTAAAAGAGGGTCCAAGCGTTAAAAATAGCGGCTGCTGTGTTTGAGTGGATTTAGTGGGGGCACGTTCTATATTGAATGATTCACGATCGATAAGCTCAACCTTACGAGGGGTACGTAAGAAGAATTGCTCCTCACCAAAATACTCTACCACATCTTCGCTAAATGCGGTTGGTTCTATCTTTATTTTTTTAAGTAGCTGTTCATTGACGCTACACTCGCCTTTTGGATTGTTTACGGCAAGGATATTACCAAGGTAAACAACCTTTAGGCCAACGATATATATAACGTCACCATATGTTAATCTTTGCTTTGCGGTAAGTAGCCTACCATTTACAAAGGTGCCATTTACACTATTTTTATCGGCTATATAAGTTGTTTCCCCCTCACAGCTGATTTCGGCATGTGCCGGTGAACAAAATCTGTTGGAGTAGGATATGGTATTACCGGAAGAGTTGCTCCCGATAGTGACCATTCCAATACTCTTTATGTCTAGAAAAAATTTTTCGAAAGCGGTGTTGCCGGAATCTGCCTGTGTGACAGTTAGGGAAAAAATAACATCGGTTCCTTTTACAGAACAGTTAAGCAACATGCCCGGCTCTAAAACGGTACTTTCTACCGGCTCTTCATCAAGCGTAATTATAAATTGTTTAGAATCAACAAGAGACCAAACATCACTCCAGACCTCAAAGGGAACCACAATATCTTGGGGAAGGCCGCTTACCGAGGGGCGAATTTCAAAAGGATGCGATCTATTGTCAACAGCAGGAAGGTATATCTCCTGAAATCCATTTTCAAATATGGCGGTCACCAGTAAGTTATTCATTTAAACTTCCTTTCGGTTATTTATTGTATAGGGCATAACAATACAAGGTACTATATTAGCCGTTAAATACAAACTCTCCTTCATAGTTGTAGTCATAAATTGTATTTTCGTCTATTATGCCAAGTGCAGCTGAATATGTATCGGATTCTATATATACTGCGTTATCCTGAACAAACCAACTACCGGAAAACTCTATCATCTCGGGTGATACCCCTTCTGCCGTTCCGTCTTCGTTTAGTTCGACATATACATTAGAATCGTACGTATGTGTAAACCTTGTGTTTGCACCGCCACCAAGCAATAAGGCCAGCAGTACAACAAGAATCACCACACCAACAACCGCCCCAACAACTATTCCTAACTTTTTCTTGTCTGCAAGTAGACCATCAAGAATGTTCTTGTTGGCTTTTGATACTATGGTACTTCCTGTAGCAACCTGAGCATAAGGAGGGGCATGTGTATTATATGTAGGGCTGTATTGCCTGTTTGCGGCAGACTGAAGCTCTGCTTCAATCCTCGCTTTTTCTATCTCGGCCTGCCTACGGCGCTCTATCTCCTCCCGCTGGATGCGAGCAGCATCTTCCTCGGCCTTTCTTTTGCGCTCTGCAACCTCTGCCTCAAGGCGGCGAACCTCCTCCTCAGCGGCCCTACGTGCGGCCTCTTTTTCGCTGGCAACCCGCTGTTCTTCCTGCTCCGCCAGCTGTCTTTTTCGTGCCGATACAAACAATGCAGAGGTATCATCACTCGATGGTGCGCCCTGATTATTTTGATTTTCACTCATACCCGTAACCGTTCCTTTCTATACATAAGAATACTAATTATTCAATTTGATAGATATATTATACCACCGTCATATTTTGTAACATAGTAACTTAAAGTTAGATGTTAGATAATTATTTGCTAACCATTACGCTAAATTTTGCACCTCAAAGCCCCACCTTAATTTAGATATTCGGCTTAAGTTGTTACTTTCAACCGGAGGTTTACAAAACAGGCAGTTGCGGTTATTTTTCTAATAATCTTACTGTCGCTATCTTGCTTTGATTTACAAACACATGCGCCACAAAATTT
>CAYJOX010000250.1:0-2544 GCA_964371915.1 uncultured Oscillospiraceae bacterium | reverse complement strand
AGAGAATAACCTTGGTAACAAACTAATGCGAGAGCCAACCGTCTCTGAGGTGGCGGGATATCTTAATATTACCGACAAACAGCTTACAAAGATATATTCTGAGTTGTCCAAAGCATCACTTATCTCTTTAGATGAGCTATATCATAAGGATAAAGAGGACGGAGGACAGGATATAGTAGATGATGAAGACACCAGCCACCTTGATTCAGGCCTTTTTAGAGAGGAATTAAGATCTGAAATAGTCAAGGCAATATCATCACTCTCTGATAGAGAGAGAACGATAATTTCACTCTACTATTATGAAAAATTAAAGTTACAGGAGATAGCTAAGATACTATCGGTAAGTGAGTCAAGGATAAGTCAGCTTCACGTTAAAGCGTTATTTAAACTAAAAGACAAGCTAAATGAATATATGAACTAATAGTTAACAAGGAGGATGAAAACATGTTGAGTGGTTTTTATACTGCGGCATCCGGCGTATTAATGCAACAACGAACCCTTAATACAATTTCTAATAATATTGCAAACGCATCTACTCCCGGATCACGTAGTGCAAGGCTTATAAGCACTACCTTTGAGCAGGAGCTAACAACAAGGTTGGAGTCTGGTAATAACGCAGTTATTGGATCTCAATCACCGATAAGAATCGTAGATACCGTCTTTACCGAGTATGACCCCGGCTTTATTGAGGAGACAGGGCGACCGTTTGACTTTGCAATAACCGGAGACGGCTTTTTCTCGATAGCACAGGATGGCTCGGGGGAGTTGGCTTACACAAGAAACGGAAACTTTGATATTGACGATGAGGGTTACCTTGTATTACGCGGAATAGGCAGAGTGCTTGGTGAGAATGGGGAGATTTATCTTGGCACAAGTGATTTCACCGCCCTAAGTGACGGCACGATTTTTGATGCCGAGGGCAATCAAATCGATAAGCTAAGGATTAGGGTTCCGGAAGATTATGCCGACCTACAACAGATTAACAACGGCCTATACCTAAACAATAACGAGGCCGGAGCGGCTGATAATATTGAGGGCACACCATTAACCGTAATGCAGGGTCACTATGAGCGTTCAAATATTGATTTAAATAGGGAGTACACCCTTTTAATGGAGGCACAGCGTAGCTTTCAATCTTGCAGTGCCGCCCTACAGATGGTTGATGTAATCAACCAAAAAACAGTTACTGAGATTTCATCGTTATAAACTATAAGGGAGATAATATGAATATTGCTTTTTTTACCGGTGTATCCGGTATGATTGCCTACCAAAGCAGTCTGGATTCTATTGCAAATAACATGGCTAACATCAACACAACCGGTTATAAAAAAACCACTAACTCCTTTGTTGACCTACTATACTCACAGATAGATACCAACGTAGAGGGTGACCATCTAGTCGGTCACGGTGTAAAAACTGATTATACCGATGTTGTATTTAAACAGGGTAGCTTAAACTTTACAGGAAATGCTAACGATTTTGCAATAGTCGGGGACGGTTTTTTTGCTGTAGCACAGGAGAATGGTGAGACTGCCTACACAAGGGATGGTAGTTTCATGATAAGCCTTTTAGGGGAAACACCCTACCTCGCAGACAGTGCAGGAAGATTTATCCTAGATGAAACGGGAGCGAGAATAGAGCTTGAGTTTGACCCCGGGACAGAGCATATAGATATGACTCAGGTTGTAGAGAAGGTCGGAATTTACTCCTTTGAGAATCCGTTTGGGCTAATGCCGGCCGGTAACAATTTATTTCTTGAAACTGCAAAGTCCGGAGAGCCGGAATCTGCACTGGTTGCAAACTCTGAGGGTAATGATATAATGCAAAGTTCACTTGAGTTTTCTACAGTAGACATGGCCGACGAGATGGTTAATATGATGATAACACAAAAAGGTTTCACCCTAAGCTCTAAGGTTGTACAGACCGCCGATCAACTACAAGAAATAGTAAATAATTTAAGATAACAAAAAAGGAGTAATAATGGCAATTAACAGCTATGATGACCTGACTCCAATTCAGATGGATGCATTAAGAGAGATAGGGAATATTGGTAGCGGTAATGCAGCAACTGCACTTTCCAATATGCTAGGGCGGCCGACAAACATTAAGGTTCCTACAATTCAGATTTTGGATTACAATGTAGTTACCGAACGCCTTGGGGGCCCTGAAAGAATGTTAATAGGGATGCTTATAACACTTTCAGAAGATATGAACGGAATGATGCTTTTCTTATTGGATAGGGAGTTTGCACACATTACGGTAAATGCGCTACTTGGGCAGGAGATAACCGATTATTCAGAGCTGGACGAGATGGGCGTTTCGATGTTGCAGGAGATTGGAAATATTATGGCAGCTTCCTATGTTAATGCAATATCAATGTTTACAAATCTAAAAATTGATATTTCTACCCCCTCATTAAGCGAGGACATGCTGGGGTCTATTCTTAGTGTTCCGGCCATTCACTTTGCCAATATAAGCGACAATATTATACTAATTGATGATGGATTTGAAATAGAAGAAGGAAAGGGAAACAACTCAATACTA